>CADBPL010000085.1 GCA_902796535.1 Oscillospiraceae bacterium | reverse complement strand
TCTGGCTTCGTACCGGGACAGGGACTTGTTTGAACTGGTTGACGCGAACGCGCCGATCCTGTCCAAAAGGCTGAAAGCTCAGGGGAACTATCGCAAGGACGGCAAAAAGGGGTTTGACGCGAGCATCACCCGGCTTCAGGCGCAGTGCTATGTGATCATCAGCGATTTCGTGTATGCCATGACGAAATCCGGAAACACCTATGGCTGGGGCGTCGCGGAATATTCAACGCCCGAAAGATTCTTCGGGGAAGATTTTACAGGCAGAGTCTATCAAAAATCACCCGAGGAATCGTATCAGAGAATATTCGATCACCTTCGGTCGCTGTTCCCGGATACGGACGAAAATGCGATCCGAAAAATATTGAAATAAAGAACAAATCAATCCCCCAAAGCAAAGGAAAACCCAATGCTTCGGGGGATTTTTTTGCAAATATCAATTAACATCGCAGGGGTATCTGTTCAATGCCATGCGGTTCCCTCTTGACAAAACAGCTTGGAATCATTACAATGGTTATGGTTAGCAGTAGCTAACCATATTTCAGCCCCTGCGGTTAGCGGTGACTAACTTATATTCTAACCTGTCCGGAACGGCTCCGGCCGGCAGATGATCCGCTTCAAAGCGCAGCGTATGCGGCGCCGGATATCGTTCTTGTATCGTGTGATGCGACCATTGAATACAAAGGCGGAAAACTGATTCGCACCAAAACCCTGGGCGCCGGGGACGACTGCTGCGACTTTCATGTGGTAAAGGAACGCTGACGATGAAATACACGGGTATGCCCATGGGTATGTGGGCGCTGTACAAAAGCTCTTTTTGATTGTGTCCCCGCGATGTGTCACCTGGACTACGATATGACCAACGCCGGCGGAGCCGCGGATTTTGTGCGCGAATATACGCTGGCTTCCGGCGGCCCCTGCTGCGACTGCGGATATAAACGAAAGGCTTGATCAAAAAACAAAAAGAGTTAGCAATAGCTAACCATAATGAAACAGGAGGAATCATCATGTTAACAGGAAAATTTGCTGTGTTCGCGTTCGGAACGCTGTTCGGCTCGGTCGGGATCAGGCTCCTGACAGGCAAAGACGCGCAAAAGGTTTACGCTCACGCAACTGCGGCAGCTTTGCGCTGCAAGAAAGAGGTTATGAGAAACGTCGATGAGGTTCAGGCGGCCTGCGCCGATATTCTGGCCGAAGCAAAACAAATCAACGCGCAGCGTGAGGCGGAAGAGGAAGCCGACTTCATTGAAGACAGCGGGGAAGAAGCGGCGCAGGCATGAGATTTCAGATGATGCATCGAACGCCCGGCCGGCTGCGCGTGAAGGCCTGCGTTCGCGGGATGAAGCCGGAACAGGCGGACCTGCTGGAGGCCTGGCTGCTGACGCAGCCGGAGGTAGACCGGGTCAGCATTCAGGAAAACATATGCTCCGTGACGATCTTCTATCATGGTTCGATGGAGTCTGTCGTATCGCGTTTGAGCGCGTTCTCTTATGAGCGTGCTTCTGCGGCGCTTCCGCGCCGGATTCACAGCAGCCGCGCCATGAATCGGGCCTATAAAGAAAAGCTCGTTTCTTTGGTTGTCAGGCATTGCATCAAGCGTTTCTTTCTGCCGGCTCCGGTTCGCAGAGTCATTACGGTTTTCAAGGCAATTCCGCGTCTGGCGCAGGCTGTAAAAGAATTGGCTGCCGGCAGGCTGACGGTAGACGTTCTTGACGGGATCGCCATAGCGGCTTCCCTCCTGACCGGCGACCATCATACCGCCGGATCGGTCAATTTCCTGCTGAACGTCGGCGAAACGCTGGATGAATGGACCCATAAAAAGTCGGTCGAGGATCTGGCAAGGAGCATGTCGCTTCAGGTCGACCGGGTCTGGCGTCTGGAGGAAGACGGAAAGCAGAGCATTGTTCCGCTTGACCGTGTCGCTCCGGGCGATCGGATCATCGTTCACACGGGGCACATTCTGCCCTTGGACGGTATTCTGGACAGCGGCGACGTCATGCTGAATCAGGCGTCGCTGACCGGAGAGAGCGTTCCCGTTTCAAAGCACCCCGGGTCGGCGGTTTATGCCGGGTCGGTCGTGGAAGAGGGCAATTGCGTGATACGCGTTACCCACGAGGCGGGAGAGAACCGATACGACAGGATCGTTCGTATGATCGAGGATTCCGAACGCCTGAAATCCTCGGTGGTAAACAGGGCGAACAGTCTGGCAGACCGATTGGTGCCGTGGTGTTTGGGGGGCAGTCTGCTCACTTTGCTGATCACGCGCAACATCGCAAGAGCCGTATCGGTGCTGATGGTGGATTTTTCCTGCGCCTTAAAGCTGTCCATGCCGCTGAGTGTTCTCTCGGCCATGCGCGAGGCCGGCCGCCATAAGATCACGGTAAAAGGCGGCAAGTTCATGGAATTGATCAGCCGGGCCGACACGGTGATCTTTGATAAAAGCGTTTCGGCTTTTCTTCCCTTGAAAACAGACATCCGCAGTCTCTTTCACAGGGGCAGAAGCGCCGGCTTTCCATCGCTGCGGTCCTCGCCTGCAGG
>CADBPL010000084.1 GCA_902796535.1 Oscillospiraceae bacterium | reverse complement strand
TGATCGTGCGGGTATGGGGATGGAGCGGCTACTTTATTGAATTGGATCAACAGTATCAGGAGCATATCCTTCGGCGAACCGAATTTGCGGTATGAACCCGTAAGACCGCTCAATCTCAGGATCAAATCGTTTTTTGCAAATCAGCGGAGCCAGGAGAATGCCCCGCTGATTTTCTGTAAAAATACCCGTATAGGTCAAACATGTAATTGACAATATTGCAGACTAAGCGTTTCTTTGCCCGAATGCCACTATATGAACGAATCTCGTCCACGTAAAACAATCTCGCACACGAATACCCTATCTTGCGCACGATTATTTTTTCAATAATAGTGTTAAATTGGAATTATAAGCAAAAATCCGGTTCAGCAGAGCGATCTGCCGAGCCGGGTTTTTGTTGTAATCATGTGGAGGAAGTCACGAAGCCCGTAGTTTCAAGGGTTTTGGGAACGGGTGGGGTGCAAAAGAAAATGAAGGCACTCACTGCGTTTGTTAATGAAGACGGCAACTCCGTTGCCAAATGAAGTGAAGTCGCCCGACAATCATTTCACTCACTCAATTTCTTCATTAGCGAAGCGTCTTCATTTCTTCATTAACCCCGAAGGAGCGACTTCATTGAAAAAAGCACTTCCGAAGAAGTGCCTTTTTCTGTAAAAGCTGAAACTCTGCACGGTTCCGGTTTGAATGATCCGAAGCAAAGAACAAACATAACATCACGAATCGGCGCGTGGGCTTTGCCGGTCATAATCGTCCATAAAGGTGCTGCAATGCCCGTCTTTTTTGTACCCCAACACCGTGTCGAGGTTGATGCTGCGCACGCTGTTGAAAATGTTCGCTTCGACACGCGGGTTCGTTTCGTGGAGCGAACGGATCAACAGCTTCGTTTCCATGCGTTTTGACACCGGTGTGCCGTCTGTGCGGCAGGAGCTGCACGTGTCGGTGAAACGGCAGGCGCATTGGATGAAATGCAGCCCGTTCTGATCCCGCCACGCCCGAATGTCCTCCTCGCGGATATAATACATCGGGCGAATCAGCTCCATGCCCGCAAAGTTTTGGCTATGCAGCTTCGGCAGCATGGTTTGCACCTGACCGCCCCAGAGCATTCCCATCAGGATGGTTTCGATCACATCGTCATAATGATGCCCCAGCGCGATTTTATTGCAGCCGAGCTCCTGCGCTTTTTTGTATAAATACCCTCGCCGCATCCGTGCGCACAGGTAGCAGGGAGACTGCTCAACGTGGCTGACCGCATCGAAGATGGAAGTCTCAAAAACTGTGATGGGGATGCCCATAGCGGCGGCGTTGCTCTCGATCAGCAGCCGGTTGAGCTCGTTGTACCCCGGATCCATCACCAAAAAGACAAGCTCGAACGGGAATTTGCGGCAGTTCATCAGCGCCTGAAACAGCTTGGCCATGAGCATGGAATCCTTGCCGCCGGAGATGCAAACGGCGATTCTGTCCCCCGGCTGCACAAGATCAAATTCCACCACCGCTTTGGTAAACCTGCCGAAAAGCCGCTCCTTGAATCTTCTTCGCTGCGTGATGGAGTTTTCGATTTCGGCGGCGCGGTTTTCCCGAATGGCGTTTTTGCGCAGCCAGGCGCCGTATCCGCCGTCCAGACTCCACGCAAAAATGCCTTTTCGCCGCAGCTCTTCGGCCAGCGGCCGGCTCTGAAGCCCATGCATGCAAAACAAAATCCACTGATGCTCCGCGGAAAGCGCACCGTTTTCGGCCGCCTGCAGAATGTTCTGGATATGCTTTGCGCGCGGGATCGTGCCGTAGTGGAAGGAAATCTCATCCCGCACGTCCACCAGCGTGTAAGCGCTCTCCGGCAGATCCGCGATCTGTTCCAACGTGATCGTTATTTCCTGAAAACTCATTTCCGTTTCACCTCTCCTCAACAGCCAAAGGCTGCCGATCCTGTTGCCCGAGCGCGAACGCGATGATGCAAAATCAAAATGCACCGGGCATCGGCCTGAGTCGATTATGGCAACGCAGGATCCTGTCCAATTTCCTCCCATTCCGGCGCATGAGCTTCGGCCCCCTGTTCGGTCTGAGAGATCCACATGCTTTCCCACGGCTGTCTGCTGATTTTTTCACACGTTCTGATCTGTTCCGGCGTCATCTTTACGGCGCCGTATTTCTTTTTGGCTGCGATCGCCGCACGGATCAAACCATGATCTTCTTTTGTCATGGAAAAATTCTTCAAGGCAATCAGGCAGAAAACGATGCAGAGCATCGGCACAAATGCGGCAAAGAACTTGATGCCGACGTTTGCATATCGGCCAACGCCGACCGCCGCTTTCGCCGACGTGCCGTCCGAGGTTTGTACGCCGAACAACTGCAGGCCGGACAGTACGATCATGCCCATCACGCCGGCGGAAATCTTTTTCACAAACGTGTTGAATGTTGCGATCATCCCTTCCCGTCTGCGACCGGTAATCATTTCGTCCACATCTGTAATGTCCGGGTAAATATTGTTCCCTGTAAAGCCGAGACCTGACAGACCAAAGAAATAAAAAACCGTATGGATGATGACAAGAATCACCGTCAGCGTTTTCCCACCCGGCGTGGCCGGTGTGCGGAGGAACAGTACGATCCCCAGCGCGGCCAAATAGAACGGCGTTGTGATCCATGAACACATCTGTTTCCCGTACTTCTTTGTCAGCGCATAATTGATCGGGAAGCCGGACGCCTGAAACACACCGGCGATCACATTGATCATGCCGTAAAGATAGTATGTGTTGGTTAACTCCTTAATAAGAAAAATTTTTGTATTGTTATAAAAGCCAAGCGCTACGGCGTAGAGCGAGGTTATGGCAAAATACTGACGGAACGCACGGCTTTTGAACACCTGAACATATTCGCGCAGCACATAGGTTCGATCAAACGGTGCAAAGCGGTCATGCAGGGAGCTGCGCTCTTTGCATTTCAGCGCCGTGATCAGAATCGGAACCAAATAAGCCAGCGCCAGCACCAAACCCACACCCATATAGTTGCTTTTCGGGATCGTCTCCGGCTCCAACGCATGGGTAAAGCAATTTCCGAATGCTTTCAGAACAGAACCGACCGTCAGGCGGGCGGGACGCACATAATTCAAAACGATCGTTGCCAGAATAAAAGACGGCACCATGCCGCTGGAGTTCATCAAATATCCGACGGAATTATACTGCGTGCGCAAAAAATACTCCGGCGCCAGTTCCGGCAACATCGCAGTGTGCGGCACCATCAGCAACGTCGTCGCCGTGCTGTAGAGCAGATATGCTGTAACATAATACCACATGACAGCGACGGAATTCATAGAATTGCTGATCCCGAAGCTGTACCATGTCATAAAAAAAGAAAAGCAGAACGGAACAGCGGCTGCAAGGACATAGATCCTGTGCTTGCCGAAACGGGAATGCGTTCGGTCTGTAATAATGCCCATCATGGGGTCTGTGACTGCGTCCCAAATCGATTTGAGCAATATCACGAAACCGACCTGCGCCGTAGAAAGGCCCTCCACATAAACCAGAAACGGGATGTAATATAAATCAAAAAAATACTGTGCGCCGCTGGTTGCAATATTGGTTGCGTTGTAGGACAGCATCGGATAAATCGTGTCCTTTGCCGCGCCCTGAATCCCGATCGCGCGCTTGACACGTTCACCAAAGGGTTGCCTGCTCACAGCTTTTCAACCTCCTTTCCGTGTTACAGACGGCTTGTTTTGCAGAAAACGGATCGTTTCACATCGTCGCGTTCATACTGCCGCGCGCATATCCTTTTACATGGAATAAAAAGAGAAAACCGTCTTGACATGGAATGAAAACTATTGTATACTGTAAATCATATTATGTCAATAGGTTTTATAGGTTTTATTGAAATAGGTGCAATCCCTGCCGGCGGACGGCCTGAGAATCACGGACACACAGATCAGGATTCCGGCAGAAAGCGTCGAACCCATGGGGAAGTATTCAGAAAACGGTCCGTTTCAAAAGGAGAGTAAAAGGGATGCTGAATCAATATTCAAGAACGGAGCTTCTGTTTGGCAAGGACGCCATGGAAAAGCTGTGGCGTTCACGCGTGGCGGTGTTCGGCATCGGCGGCGTCGGCGGTTATGCGGTCGAGGCGCTGGTGCGTTCCGGAATCGGTTCGGTCGATCTGATCGACGACGACAGGATCTGCCTGACGAACATCAACCGGCAGATCTACGCCACACGCACAACGGTCGGCCAATACAAGGTGGACGTTGCCGCCGGACGCATCGCGGAAATCAATCCGCAGGTCAGCGTCACCTGCCATAAAACCTTTTATACACCGGAAACGGCGGGTCAGTTTGATTTTTCGCAGTACGATTACATTGTCGACGCGATCGACACCGTGACGGGCAAGCTCGCGCTCGTCAAAAACGCCAACGAAGCCGGCACGCCGATCATATCCTCCATGGGCGCGGGCAACAAGGTCGACCCCACGGCGTTTGAAGTGGCGGATATTTATCAAACCTCCGTCTGCCCGCTGGCCAAGGTCATGCGTCATGAGCTGCGGTGCATGGGGGTGCAGCACCTGAAGGTCGTCTATTCCAGGGAACCGCCGATCACGCCAATCGACGATATGGCGATCAGCTGCCGCGCACACTGCATCTGCCCACCCGGCACGGCGCGCAAATGCACCCAACGCAGACAGGTGCCCGGCAGCAACGCCTTTGTGCCGTCGGTCGTCGGGCTGATCATTGCCGGAGAAGTCATCAAAGACTTGACCGAGTATAACAAAAAACAAAAGAAAGGAGCGGCAACATGATACACATTACCGTTGGCGGCGAACACCGCGAGATCGGGGAAAACACAAGCGTGGAAGAGCTGCTGCGTCTGGAAAACGTGGAAATGCCGGAATACGTCAGCGTTTCGGTGAACGAGGACTTTGTGACGCGGTCAGATTTTGCGGCGCACATCCTGCGGGACGGCGACGTGGTTGAATTTTTGTATTACATGGGCGGTGGCGCCGTATGATCCTGACCAATGAACAACTGGAACGGTATTCCCGCCACATCATTCTGAAGGATATCGGCGTGAAGGGGCAGAAAAAGCTCTGCGAAGCAAAAGTGCTGATCATCGGCGCGGGCGGCCTTGGAGCGCCTGCCGCCATGTATCTGGCTGCGGCGGGCGTCGGGCAGATCGGCATTGCCGATGCAGACACGGTCGATCTTTCCAATTTGCAGCGGCAGATCATTCACACCACAAACGACCTTGGCAAGCCAAAGGTCGAATCAGCCAAAGAAACGATGCAGGCGATCAATCCCGACACAGACGTTAAAATTTACAATGAATTCATTTACAGCCAAAACATTTTGGAGCTGATTGCCGATTATGATTTCATACTGGACGGAACCGATAATTTTCCGGCAAAGTTTCTCATTAACGACGCCTGCGTTATGGCCGATAAACCGTTTACGCACGCGGGGATCATCTGCTTTGAAGGGCAGCTGATGACGGTTGTGCCGCACCAAACGCCCTGTTACCGCTGTGTGTTCACCAACCCGCCGCCCAAGGGCGCGGTGCCGACCTGCCACGAGGCGGGCGTAGTCGGCGCAATGGCAGGCGTGATCGGCTGCCTGCAGGCGCTTGAAGCGATCAAGTACATCACCGGCGCAGGGGAATTGCTGACCGGCAGACTGCTGATTTTTGACGCGCTGAGCATGCGCTTCCACACCGCCAAGCTGCCGCCGCGGGGCAGCGGCTGCGCCGTTTGCTCAGATCACCCGAGTATCACCGAACTGATCGACTACGATCCGCCGACCTGCGGCGTCAAGGGGGGCGGCGCATGAACGAGCAGACTTTGACGGTTGCGCTGTGCCGCGCCGAATATGAAGCAATGCTGCGCGAGGCAAAAGAAAGAGCACCGCAGGAGGCATGCGGGCTGATCGCCGGAACGGAGGAAAACGGTTCTCGTGTGATCCGAAAGGTCTATCTGCTGGAAAACACGGATCATTCTGCGGAACACTTCAGTTTGAACCCGGCCGAGCAGCTTGCCGCCATACGCGATATGCGGCAGCGCGCGCTCAAGCCCCTCGGCAACTGGCATTCGCACCCGGCAACGCCGTCCCGCCCTTCCGAAGAGGATATCCGGCTGGCGTTCGATCAAACCGCAACTTACCTGATTCTGTCGCTCGCCGGAGAAGCCCCTGTGCTCAACGCCTTTCATATCGAACAGGGCTTCGCCCGAAAAGAAAATCTGATGATCAAGGATTAGAGGTAAACACAATGGAACCTGCATTCAAAACGATCTCGGCAAAAGAGTTTGCCGAAGTGGATCATGCAAGCTATACACTGGTCGATTTGCGCGAGCCGGACGAGCTGCTCGTCAGCTGCATCGAAGGCGCGATCAATATCCCCTTTTCGCAGTTCGCTTCAAAGCTGGATGATATTCCCAAAACAAAGCCTGTGCTCGTCTATTGCCGCGTCGGTGATTTCAGCGAACAGATCGCAGAGATCCTGGCTGACCGCGGCTATGACGTGACGCACGTTGCCGGCGGCTACAGCGCCTACCGCAAGCTGCTTGAGGGCGAACAGCCTGCCGCCAACCCACCCGCGCAGACCGCCGCGCAGCCGACCCTGATTGACGCCAGGGGGCTAAAATGCCCCGGCCCGATCGTCAAGGTCGCCGATTTTCTGCGCGATAAGCCGGACGGCACACAGATCCATGTAGAAGCCACAGAGGACGCGTTTTATTCCGACATTCAGGTCTGGTGCGCCCAAACAGGCAACCGGCTGGACGATATCTCCTTCACCGATGGGATCATTCGCGCGGATATCACGCGCCGCACCGCTCAGCCTCCCGCCGCGCAAGCGCAGCAAAATGACAAAACGTTCGTTGTGTTTTCCGGCGACCTCGACAAAACGATCGCCGCCTTCATCATGGCCAACGGCGCGGCGGCCATGGGCAGAAAGGTCACGATCTTTTTCACGTTCTGGGGGCTTAATATTCTCCGAAATCCGAAAAAGATCAAGATCCCCAAAGCGTTCATTGAGAAGATGTTCGGGTTCATGATGCCGCGCGGCACAAAAAAGCTGGGCCTGTCCCGCATGAATATGGGCGGCGCGGGCGCAAAAATGATCCGCGCTATAATGAAAAGCAAGGGCGTCAGCTCACTCGAGGAACTGATCGAGTCGGCCAAATTGCACGGCGTTCGGCTTGTCGCGTGCCAGATGTCAATGGATATCATGGGCATTCGCCGGGAGGAACTGATCGACGGTGTGGAGCTCGGCGGCGTGGCCACCTTCCTCGGCTCCGGGGAACAGTCGGATATGAGCTTGTTTATCTGACAGCCGTCTGTAATCTGACAGGCTCTAACGATACAGCGCGTCCGGTACGATTCCCCTATCCCGCACGCGATTGTTATTTCGATAAAATTGCAAAATTAGAACAAAACGCAAGAAATCCGGCTTGACAGAGCGTTCTGCCGAACCGGGTTTTTGTTGTAATCATGTGGAAGATGTCACGATGCCCGTAGTTTCAAGGGCTTTTGGAACGGGTGGGGTGCAAAAGAAAAAGGACTCCGATTGGTTCAAAATCAGAGTCCAGGTATGGTGCGGGTAACAGGACTTGACATGGAATTGCGCTGCAATTCCATGCGTGCTCGGCGACCGAAATCCGGCGGATTTCAGTACC
>CADBPL010000083.1 GCA_902796535.1 Oscillospiraceae bacterium | reverse complement strand
TGGGTGCTCGACCGCACCAAAACCGCCATGGGCAAGCGCGAGATCCGCGAATGGCTCGACCGCCCGCTGACCAACCCGGCGCGCATCATCGGGCGGCAGAACGCCGTGGAGGAATTATATGAAAACGCCGTGCTCAACGGCGATTTATCGGCGGCGCTGGCCGACATCAATGATCTGGAGCGCCTTATCACCCGCATCTCCTACGGCACGGCCAACGCGCGGGAGCTGCGGGCGCTGAGCAGCGCCATCGAACGTGTTCCCGGCGTGAAAGCACTGCTGAGCGATTGCCGCTGCGCCATGCTGCGCGAAATATTCAGCGAGCTTGACCCGCTGGAGGATGTGGCGCAGCTCATCAACGCCGCCATTGTTGACGAGCCCCCTTTCACCGTGCGCGAAGGCGGCATGATCCGGGAGGGCTTCAACGCCGAACTGGATGAGCTGAACCTGCTGGTCAACAACGGCAAGGACTATCTGGCGCAGATCCAGCAGCGCGAACAGGATCGAACCGGCATCAAAAAGCTGAAGATCGGTTATAACCGCGTGTTCGGTTATTATATCGAGGTCAGCAACTCCTTCAAGGCCATGGTGCCGGAGGATTATATCCGCAAGCAGACGCTGGTCAATTGCGAGCGGTTCATTACGCAGGAGCTCAAGGAATTGGAGACCAAAGTGCTCGGCGCACAGAATCGTTCGGTTCAGCTTGAATATGAAATCTTTTCTCAGGTGCGCAGCAAAACGGCGCAGCAGCTTGGGCGCATTCAGCGCACGGCGGCGGCGCTGGCGCGCATCGACGTGCTCGTTTCCTTTGCCAAAGTCGCGCTCGAAAACAACTATGTGCGCCCCGAAATTACCGATACCTCTGTTCTTGAAATAAAAGAAGGCCGCCACCCGGTGGTGGAAAAAATGCTGGGCGGTATGCCGTTTGTGCCAAACGACACGCTGCTTGACTGCGGCGAAAACCGCTGCGCCATCATCACCGGCCCCAACATGGCGGGCAAATCCACTTATATGCGTCAGATCGCCCTGCTGGTCATCATGGCGCAGGTCGGCTCCTTCGTGCCGGCCAGATCCGCGCGGCTGGGCGTGGTGGACAGCGTGTTCACCCGCGTCGGCGCGTCGGACGATCTTTCCGCCGGTCAGTCCACCTTCATGGTCGAAATGACCGAGGTCGCCTCCATCCTTAAAAACGCGACCGCGAAAAGCCTGATCATTTTTGACGAGATCGGCCGCGGCACCTCCACCTACGACGGGATGAGCATTGCCCGCGCCGTGCTGGAATTTGCCGCCGACAGGAAAAAGCTCGGCGCCAAAACGCTGTTCGCCACGCATTACCATGAACTGACCGAACTGGAAAACACGGTGGACGGCGTGAAGAATTACAGCATTTCCGTGAAAAAGCGCGGGGATGAGATCACGTTCCTGCGCCGCATTGTGCGCGGCTGCGCCGACGGCAGCTATGGCATCGACGTGGCCAAGCTCGCCGGGGTGCCCGATTCGGTCGTCAAGCGCGCCCGCAAGGTGCTTTCCGCTCTGGAATCGCAGCAGATCAAAACCGCTGCGCCCGACGTGTTTGACGGCATCGTCGAAGAGGAGGACGATCAGCTTTCGTTTTCCTCCCATCAAAACGCCGCGCTGATCGAAGAACTGAAAACCCTTGACGTCAACACGCTCACGCCCCTTGAGGCGATGAGCCTGCTGTATAAGTTTACGCAGGAAGCAAAGGAACTTTAAGTATGCCGAAAATTCATGTGTTGCCCCGTGACGTATATGAGCGCATTTCTGCGGGCGAGGTGGTGGAACGCCCCTCCTCCGCGGTCAAAGAGCTGCTCGAAAATTCGGTCGACGCGGGCGCGGACGCCATCACGCTTGAAATTCTGAACGGCGGCGTCAAATATATCCGCATCACCGACAACGGCTGCGGCATTGCGCGAAGCGACGTGCCAAACGCCTTTGTCAGCCATGCGACGAGCAAGATCAGGGAATCCGACGATCTGGACGCCATCGCCTCCCTCGGCTTTCGCGGCGAGGCGCTCGCCTCCATCGCCGCCGTGTCCCGTGTCGAAATGCTCACCCGCACCGCCGAGGAAGCTGTCGGCACGCGCTGCTGCGTGGAAGGCGGCGTAGTCACGGAATGCGACGACGCCGGCTGCCCGGTCGGCACCACCATCGTGGTGCGCGATCTGTTCTACAATGTTCCGGCGCGCATGAAATTTTTGAAAAAAGACGTGACGGAGGCCAACTCCGTCGCCGCCGTGGCGGATCGGCTGGCGGTCTCTCACCCGGAGATCTCCGTGCGCTTTATCCGCGACGGCAAACAGACCATGTTCGC
>CADBPL010000082.1 GCA_902796535.1 Oscillospiraceae bacterium | reverse complement strand
TTGTGGCGTAAGGGTTTACAGCCGTTACAATCGCAGCAATACGGTCTCAAAGGCGCCCGTCGCGCTCCGCAGTTCTCCAAGAGATAATCAGTTACTTGTTTATCCGCCGCTTGCCGCAAGGCAGGCGGTTTTCTTTTCCGACCGCTTTTCGATCATCAATCTGGGTGCGGTTCCCTGTTCAATATTAAAAACAATTTGCATAATTGCAATTACATGATTGGATGAAAGATAAATGAACGATTCACAAATTGCGCTTTTAGAGCGCTATCGCACGTTAAACAGAAACGCCCTGAAGGGGCAGATCGTTTTTGCCGGTTCGTCGTTGATGGAGCAGTTCCCCATCGAACGCTTCGCCGCGCAGGACACGCTGCCCTTTGCAGTTTATAACCGCGGGATCAGCGGCATTTTGACGCAGGAGCTTTTTGAGCACATCGACGTTTGTATTCTTGATCTTGCGCCGCAAAAGCTGTTCATTAACATTGGCACCAATGATTTTAACGTGGCGGAGACTACGGTGGAAATGCTGACCGAACGATATGCCCGCATCCTTGACGTTGTGAAGGAACGGCTGCCCGCTTGCCGTCTTTATATGATGGCCTATTACCCTGTGAACGCTGCCATGGCGCCCGAAGCGGCGCAGCAGCGCATGAAGATCCGCACCAATCACAAGCTGCGGCTTGCTAACGCGGCTCTCGCCCGATTGGCCGAAGAAAAGGGCGCATGTTTTCTCAACGTGAACGCTCCCATCATCGATGAACAGGGCAACATGAAAGCGGAATACTGCATCGACGGCATTCATATGCGCGAAGAAGGCTACCGCGCGCTCTATCCGCTGCTGCGGCCCTATCTGGTCGAGTGATCGGGGAACCACTCGGGGAACAGTTCCCCGGGTGTTATTTTCAATAAAGTGATTCTTATCATTTGCCATTGCTGACAGTTTGAAAAATATTTTAAGCAGACGCATTGACAAATAAGTAAAATGGTATTATAATATACCAAATATTGTATATTTATTCTATTCTTGCAAATTCCAATACTACATGGGAAGGGTGGCAACATGAAGAAAGGTTATTTGGTGCTGAGCAACGGAACCGTGTTTGAAGGCTGGAAGATCGGCGCCGACAAGGAAAGCATGGGTGAGGTCGTTTTCAACACCGGCTGCGTCGGTTATCTGGAAACGCTGACCGATCCCTCTTATGACGGGCAGATCGTAACGCAGACGTTCCCGATGATCGGGATCTACGGCGTGATTCCAGAAGATTTTGAGGGAAAATGTGCGGTAAAAGGCTATATCGTGCGCGAACTCTGCGACACGCCGTCCAACTTCCGTTCACAGGGCATTCTCGATGATTTTCTCAAATCACAGGGCGTCTGCGGCCTGTGCGGCATCGACACAAGGCAGCTCACCCGTATCCTGCGTGAGCAGGGCGTGATGAACGGCAAAATCAGCGACACGCCCGACTGCGATATGGACGAGATCAAAAACTACCGCGTGACCAATGTGGTTGCCGCTGTTTCCTCCACTGAAACGTATATTTATGAAGCGGAAGGTGAAAGAAAATACAACGTCGCCCTGATCGATTACGGCGCGAAGCACAACATCATCCGCTGCCTGCAAAAGCGCGCCTGCTGCGTCAAAGAGTATCCTTACGATACGACGGCGGAAACGATCCTGGCTGACAACCCGGACGGTGTGATGCTGTCCAACGGCCCCGGCGACCCCGCGGAAGATCTGATCTGCATTGAGCAGATTGAAAAGCTGATCGGCAAAGTGCCGCTGTTCGGCATTTGCCTGGGGCATCAGCTCACGGCGCTTGCTCTGGGCGGCAAAACCGTCAAGCTCAAATACGGTCACCACGGCGCCAATCAGCCGGTGCGCGACGCAAAGGGCACCAGAACCTTTATTACCAGCCAGAACCACGGCTACGCAGTGGTTGCCGAGTCGCTCAAGGGCAAGGGCACCGAGAGCTTTTTCAATGCGAACGACGGCAGCAATGAGGGCATGGATTACCCGGATTACAACGCTTTCACCGTGCAGTTCCATCCGGAAGCCTGCGGCGGCCCGAAGGATATGGAATACCTGTTCGACCGTTTTATTCAGATGATGGAGGATAAGAAAAATGCCGAAAAATAAAGAAATCAAAAAAGTTTTGGTCATCGGTTCCGGCCCCATTATCATCGGTCAGGCCGCTGAATTCGACTATGCCGGCGCGCAGGCCTGCCGCGTGCTGAAAAAAGAGGGCGTTCAGGTCGTGCTGGTCAACTCCAACCCCGCCACGATCATGACAGACGAGGCGCTGGCGGATGAAATCTATCTGGAACCGCTGACGGTCGACACCATCGCCCGCATCATTGAAAAAGAGCGCCCCGACGGGCTGCTGGCGGGTCTGGGCGGTCAGACCGGTCTGACCATTTCCATGCAGCTGTCGGAAAGCGGCGTGCTCGACAAATACGGCGTCAAAATCCTAGGCAGTGACGTCAACGCCATCAAAAAAGCCGAAGACCGTGATCTGTTCCGCAAAACAATGGAAGAGATCGGTCAGCCCTGTGTGCCCAGTGAGATTGCGAACGATCTGGAGTCGGCTGTTGAGGCGGCCGCCAAAATCGGCTACCCCGTCATCGTGCGCCCGGCGTTCACCCTTGGCGGCACGGGCGGCGGCATTGCCGACAATGAAGAAGAATTCCGCGAGATCGCGACCATTGGGTTGGATATGTCCCCCATTACGCAGATCCTTGTTGAAAAATGCATTTCCGGCTGGAAAGAGATCGAGTTTGAAACCATGCGCGATGAATGCGGCAACGCCATCACCATCTGCTCCATGGAAAACGTCGACCCGGTCGGCATCCATACGGGCGATTCCATTGTTGTTGCCCCCGCGCTGACCCTTGCCAACAAAGAATATCAGATGCTGCGCACGGCGGCGCTTGAAATGGTGACGGCGCTGGGTATTGTCGGCGGGTGCAACTGTCAGTTCGCGCTTGACCCCGACAGCTTTGAATACGCCGTGATCGAGGTCAATCCCCGCGTTTCGCGTTCCTCTGCGCTGGCCAGCAAGGCAACGGGCTATCCGATTGCGAAGATCACCACGATGCTTGCTCTGGGCTATCATCTGGATGAGATCACCAATGAGATCACCGGCAAAACCTGCGCCTGCTTCGAGCCTGCCATCGACTACGTCGTGTGCAAATTCCCGAAGTGGCCGTTTGACAAATTCATCGGTTCCAGCCGCAAGCTCGGCACGCAGATGAAGGCGACCGGCGAGGTCATGTCGATCGGTCAATCCTTCATCGAAGCGCTGATGAAGGCGGTGCGCGGTGTTGAGATCGGGCTGGATTCCCTGAACGCGAAGCCCGTTGACGACAGCGACCTGATGACGCGGCTTGCTGCGCAGGATGATATGCGCATTTTCACGATCTATGAAGCGCTCAAGCAAGGCGTGAGCGTTGACACGATTTTCGATATTACCAAGATCGACCGCTATTTCCTGTATTGTATGCAAAAAGCTATCGCGCTCGAGGAAGAGCTGGCCTCGCAGCCGCTTACCGATGAGCTCTATTTGAAAGCGAAAAAATCCGGTTTCCCGGATTCGTTCATTAAACGCCTGACCGGCGTCGACGAGCTGCCCGTTTTCCATTACAGCTATAAGATGGTCGACACCTGTGCGGCGGAATTTGACGCGCAGACGCCTTACTTCTATTCGAGCGCGGACAAGGAATGTGAATCACGCCAGATGCCCCGCAGCGGCAAGCCCGTTGTGATGGTACTTGGCTCCGGCCCCATCCGCATCGGTCAGGGCATTGAGTTTGATTACAGCTCCGTGCACTGCGTCTGGGCGCTGCGCAAACGCGGCTATGACGTGGTCATTGTCAACAACAACCCCGAAACGGTTTCCACCGACTATGACACCGCCGACCGCCTGTATTTTGAGCCGCTGACGCCCGAAGACGTGATGAACGTCATTGAGGTTGAAAAGCCCATCGGCGTCGTCGTCGCCTTCGGCGGTCAGACTGCCATCAAGCTGACGCAGTATCTGGTCGACCACGGCATCACCATTCTCGGCACCTCGGCGCACGGCATCGACACTGCGGAAGACAGAGAAAAATTTGACGCCTTCCTTGAAACCATCGGCATCAAGCGCCCGAAGGCCGTTTCGGTCAACACGGTTGACGAAGCGCTCATCGCCGCGAAAATCCTCGGTTACCCCGTCCTGCTCCGTCCGTCCTACGTCATCGGCGGTCAGGGCATGAGCGTGGTGCGCAGCGAGGAAGAAGTGAGGCGGTTCATGGAGATCATCCTCTCCGGCAAAATCAGCAATTCCGTGCTGATCGATAAATATATGCCGGGCACCGAATTGGAGGTTGACTGCATTTCGGACGGAACGACCGTTTTGATCCCGGGCATCATGGAACACATTGAGCGTGCCGGTATCCATTCGGGCGATTCCATTGCCGTTTACCCGCCCTATAACCTGAGCGACAGCATGAAAAACACGGTGGTGAAAACCTCAGTTGAAATCGCGCGCGGGCTCGGCACGAAGGGCATCGTCAACATCCAGTATCTGGTGCAGGACGGCGAACTGTACGTGATCGAAGTGAATCCGCGTGCCAGCCGCACGGTGCCCTACATCAGCAAGGTCACGGGCATTCCGATG
>CADBPL010000081.1 GCA_902796535.1 Oscillospiraceae bacterium | reverse complement strand
CCGACGGAGCGTTTCAGCTCACCGAACCGCTTTTTGCCGTCGATCAGATCTCTTAAAATCAAAACCTTCCACTTGCTGCCGATCAGCAAAAGCGTTGTTTCCACCGGGCAGGGCGGGAGCTTATTCATACTTTTAACTTCTGCCATAACGATACCTCCGAATGATTTCTGAAAAAATCACCTTAAAAAACGGCTAACCTGCGCATTCGTTTCCTTTTGGTAACTACGGCACTTCAATGTGCTTACTTTACAAAGCATACCACAGGCGTTACACTGTAGTCAAGATGTGAGGGAAACCGAAGCTCAAAACATCATTTTAATCATTTGGAGGTAAACAAAATGAAACTTGCCGTAGCAGCCGCCGCAGGTAAGGCTGGCAGAAAAATCGTGAAAGAGGCTAAGGACAGAGGATTTGAAGTGACCGCGTTCGTCAGAAAAGAAGCGAAAATCGACGGGGCAGACAAAACCGTCGTTCGTGACATCCTTGACATGACCAAAGAAGACCTTGCAGGCTTTGACGCCGTTGTCGACGCGTTTGGCGCCTGGACGGAGAACGTGCTTCCTCAGCACAGCACAACGCTCGCTCATCTCTGCGATATTCTTTCCGGCAGTGAGACAAGACTTCTTGTCGTCGGCGGCGCGGGCAGCCTGTATGTAAACTCGGAACACACCGTATGTGTGGCCGATACGCCGGATTTTCCCGACGTCTTCAAACCGCTTGCCAACGCCATGGCCAAAGCACTCAGCGAGCTTCGGAAAAGAGAAGACGTCAAGTGGACTTACATCAGCCCGGCCGGAGATTTTCAGGCAGACGGTGAGCGGACGGGAAAATACATCCTTGCCGGTGAGGAATTGACGCTCAACGCGGCCGGAGAAAGCGTGATCAGCTATGCGGATTACGCAATCGCAATGGTTGATGAAATCGAAAAAGGCGATCACATTCGGCAAAGAATCTCCGTGGTCAGGAAATAAGGCGATTGAAGCCGTTTGCCCCGCAGGGCAGATGCAAACAGGGTACGCTGCGAGCTGGCAGCGCACCCTGTTTTTAGATGATTCGGTTTTATCGTTCGGCGATCAATTATCCATCAGCTTTTCCAGCGCGGCCAGCCGCACGGCAAGAGTAATGAGGTTCATCGCTTCGCGCAGCTCATCCAGCGACGGGTAGGACGGCGCAATGCGGATGTTGCTGTCGTTCGGATCCTTGCCGTAAGGGTAGGTCGCACCGGCGCCGGTGAGGGTCACGCCCGCTTCGCTGCAAAGCTCCACAACGCGCTTGGCGCAGCCGTGCATCACGTCAAGGTTGACAAAATAACCGCCGCGCGGATGCGTCCATTCGGCAATGCCAAGCCCCGTCAGGTCACGGTCGAGCGACTTGACCACGATCTCAAACTTCGGCTTTAAAATGGCGGCATGGCGCTTCATATAGGCGCGCAGGCCGTTACCGTCTTTCAGCACGCGGGCATGGCGCAGCTGATTGATCTTGTCGTGGCCGATGATCTGGCGCCTCATGCGCTCAGCGATCTGCTTGATGTTGTTTTCGGAAGCTGCCAGCACAGCGACGCCCGCGCCGGGAAAGCTGATTTTGGAGGTGGACGCAAACTCAATGATCATATCCTCATTGCCGTTCTTTTCGGCCTCGGGGAAAATGTTGAGCAGCGTGTCGCCGTCCTCCACGATATCGTGCACAAAATAGGCGTTATCCCAGATCACGCGAAAATCCTTGGCGGCCGGCTTCATGGAGGCGATGCGGCGCACCGTTTCATCGGAAAACGTGATGCCCAGCGGATTGGAATACTTCGGCACGCAAAACATGCCCTTGACGGAGCTGTCCTGGATCAGCTCCTCGATTTTGTCCATATCGGGGCCGGATTCCAGCATGGGAACATTGACCATGTCGATGCCGAAATATTCACAAATGCCAAAATGTCGGTCATAACCGGGCACGGGGCAAATGAACTTGATTGGGCCCTGCAGCATCCACGGCTCGCCGCCGGCGCCGTTTGTCATGCACTGGGAGATATAGTCGAACATGATGTTCAGGCTGGAGTTGCCGCAGACAATGATATTGTCGTTCTGCACACCCAGCGCCTGCGCAAAAATGGTTTTGCATTCATCCAGACCGGTCAGGTTGCCGTAATTGCGGCAATCCGTGCCGTCCTTGGCCTTGTAGCCGTTGAGCGCGTTGACGCTGTCGAAAATATCGAGCGACATATCCAGCTGCGCCGTGCTCGGCTTG
>CADBPL010000080.1 GCA_902796535.1 Oscillospiraceae bacterium | reverse complement strand
GATTGAGGGAACGGCGGCGGAACGCGTTAACAGCGTCCCAGTCGAGCATATCGCCGAGATCCTCATAATCCCATGTTTCGATCTTCTGAATCTCGTGGGAGGTACGGAAACCGTCGAAGAAATGGAGGAAAGGCACACGTCACTTGATCGCCGCGAGGTGCGCGACAGCGCCGAGATCCATACACTGCTGCGGGTTATTGGAGCAGAGCATGGCATAACCGGTCTGACGGCAGGCATACACGTCGGAATGATCGCCGAAAATGGAGAGGGCATGGAATGCCAGCGAACGGGCGGACACATGGAAAACAGCGGGGAGCAGCTCGCCCGCGATTTTATACATATTGGGGATCATGAGAAGCAGGCCCTGAGAAGCGGTGTAGGTGGTGGTGAGCGCACCGGCCGCAAGAGAGCCGTGAACCGTGCCGGAAGCGCCGGCCTCGGACTGCATCTCGGCGACCTTGACGGTCGTGCCGAAAATGTTCTTCTGACCCTGAGCGGACCACTGGTCAACATAGTCTGCCATGGGGCTCGACGGGGTGATGGGGTAAATACCGGCAACTTCCGTGAAAGCGTAGGAAACATATGCTGCCGCATTGTTGCCGTCCATGGTCTTCTTTTTTCTTGCCATATTATAAATCCTCCTGTTAATAATGAGCTATACCATGCGAATGCGTATAACGCACCATTGCATATAGTATCACTTTTTACGCGCGATGTAAAGAGAATAATTCATGTAAAAGCAAAGAATCCGAAAAAGATTTTGGCAGATTTGACGATAAGGCGGCAAAAAGAAAAACGGGACGTCGGAAACGTCCCGTAAAAGCTCTTTTTATTCGCCGGGCTGCGGCGCTTCATCATCGTCGCTGACATTGGCAAACTTGGCGTTGAATTTCATTTCTTTGATAAAGAGCAGCCGCGCAATGTCGATTAGCATGATGCAGGGAAGAACCTGAACCAGATAGATTGGCGCGATGCTGTCAAAGCAGACTGAGAACAGCTGATAGGCGTTGGACACGCCGTTATAGCGGATGGTCATAAAACCGATGACAAAAATGCCGATGCAAAAGGAAAGCAGCGATGCGACAATGGAAATGATGCCCGCCAAACGCATGATGAATATTTCAAAATTGAGATATTCCAGCAGCAGCTGCGGTAAAACCGTAAACGCGCCGACGCCGGCAATTACAACCATGTAGGCCACGCGCCCCCTGCCGTTGGACGCCAGATAGACCGAGGCGTAATAGGCCTCGACCATGGCGCTGAGCAACAGCAGAATGATCATGACCGCGCCCGAGCGCCTTGCCAGCGCAAAATCGCCGCCGACCTCCATATAAATGAAACTTCGGTGGGCGAACAGGCAGACCGAAACGGTGAACAGCGCCGCTAAAAGGGTTCGGGTAACAAAACGCGGCACATTATCGCTCATGCCCATAACAACATTGACACTGCCGACCACGACGTAAATCAACGTAATGGCAATGGCCGACACAAAGCTGAAAGAACAGAGTCTGCGATAACCCTTGTTGACGATGATCAATTCGTTATCTTCCAAGAAACTCATCCTTCATTTGATCTTTACAGATTCAGACAGTAGGTGTATCCAAGGATATTATAAACACTCTATAATTATTTGTCAAGAAAAGTTACAATATGTTAAACATCATTTTTTACGACGTCTTCGTAGGATTCGCGCCGCACGATCACCCGAGCCTGACCGTCATTGACCATCACGACGGGCGGTCTGGGGATTCGGTTATAATTGGACGCCATGGAATAATTATACGCTCCGGTGGATAAAACAGCAACTACGTCCCCGGCAGCCACCGGCTGAATGGGCGCGTTTTCCTGGATCAGATCGCCGCTTTCACAGCAGCGGCCGGCCAGTGTGATGAGCTGTGTTTTCGGTTCGTTTGCCTTGGCGGCATTGAGAATTTCATACTCCGCCTGATAGAGGATATAGCGGGGATTGTCGCCCATACCGCCGTCGATGGAAACATAGGTGCGCACACCCGGAATGGTTTTGACCGCGCCGACGGTGTAGAGCGTCAGCCCCGCGCTGCCGACAATGGAGCGCCCCGGCTCAATGGAAACGAACGGCGTGTTGACCTGCCGCGCAGCGCATTCCTTTTTCAGCACCGCCGCCACGCGCGCCATATATTCCTCATAAGCAAGCGGATTGTCATCCGAGCGGTATTTGATGCCGAAGCCGCCGCCCAGATCAAGCTCCTGCACTTCGCAGCCGGTTTTTTCCTTCACGTCGGCGATAAAGCCGATCATCACCTGCGCGGCAAGCTCGAACGGGTCGACGTCGAAAATCTGGGAACCGATGTGACAGTGAAAGCCCCTGAGGCAAATGTTTTCAGCCTTGAGCGCCGCCTCGACGCCCTGCATCGCTTCGCCCGTTTCGATCGCCAGACCGAACTTGCTGTCGATCTGACCGGTGCGGATAAATTCGTGCGTGTGAGCGTCGATGCCCGGCTTGATGCGCAGCAGAACGTCGACGGTTCTGCCGCTGCCGGCTGCCACACGGCTGAGCGTTTTCAATTCCTCCAGATTGTCAACAATCACGCGGCCCACGCCGCTGGCAACGGCATATTCCAACTCGTCGCGCGTTTTGTTGTTGCCATGGAAGCAAAGCCGTTCAGCCGGAACACCGGCGGACAGCGCCGTGTAGATCTCACCGCCCGACACCACGTCGAGCCCCAGGCCTTCCTGCGCGACGATACGGCAGATCTCCTTGCAGCAAAACGCCTTGGAGGCATAAGTGACCTTGCCGTGCCCGTCGTAATTCTGCTGCATGGAGGTGACGAAAGCGCGGCAGTTCTGGCGGATCTGCTGTTCATCCAGCACATAGCACGGCGTGCCGAATTCAGCCGCCAGCGCAAGCGTATCGGCTCCGCCGATGGTCAGATGCCCCTTTTCGTTCACAGAAATACAATCGGAAACAAACATCGTTTTATCTCTGCGGCCAAAGCCGCTTCCTCCCTTAATAATATGCGGTAACGCTACGCTTCACAAGCAGCGTCGATCCTTTTTTTCAGTTCCTCCACACCCGTGCCCTTCACCGCCGAGCAGGGAATGCGGGGGATATCCTCATAAGCGGCCAGTTCAGTCTGCAGCGCTTCGAGCCGCTGCTGATACTGGGTTTTGTTGAGCTTGTCGCATTTGGTCAGCGCGATCACGAACGGATAGCCCATCTGACGCAAAAACGCAAGCATGGTCTGATCGTCCTCACTCGGTTTATGGCGCATATCAATCAGCTGCACCACCAGACGAATGTCGCGCCCGGACTTGAAATAGCCCTCCATCAATTCCGCCCAGCGGCGTTTTTCGCCGGGCGCCGCCTTGGCGTAGCCGTAACCGGGCAGGTCGACCAGACGAATGGCGTCCACTGCATAAAAATTCACCGTAATGGTCTTGCCGGGCACCGAGCTGACGCGGGCGAGCGACTTGCGGTTGAAGATTTTGTTGAGCAGGGACGATTTGCCGACGTTGGAACGGCCGGCAAACGCGACTTCTTTTTTTTCGGACGCCGGAAGCTGGCGCAGCGTTCCGAACGCCGCTTCAAACTGCGCTTTGTTGTAATTCATACGCTGCCTCTTTCTTGATTATTGCGCGTAGGCTTCGGTCGAAACGTTCTTTTCGGCAAGCGGCATCACCGGCTTTTGGCGCGTGGGCTTGGGCGCTTTGGTCAGCGCCGCGTCGAGCACGTCGTCAATATCCCGCATGGGCAAAAACCGAACGTTCTCTTTCACGACCGTTTCCACTTCATCCAGATTCGGCACATTTTCCTGCGGGATAAGCACCGTCCGGATGCCGCTGCAATACGCCGCCATGGTTTTTTCACGCAGGCCGCCAATGGGCATGACCCGGCCGTGAAGCGAGATCTCGCCCGTCATGGCAACGTCGGCGCGCACGGGAACCCCGGTCAAGGCCGAAACCAGCGCCGTGGTGATGGTAACACCTGCGCTCGGCCCATCCTTGGGTACGGCGCCTTCGGGAAAATGCAGATGAATATCTTTATTTTTGTAAAAATCGGGTGCAATGCCGAGCGCGAGCGCGCGGGTGCGGATGAGGCTCACGGCCGCGCGGGCGGATTCCTTCATCACCTCGCCCAGCGAACCGGTCAGCTCCAGCTTGCCGCTGCCCTCCATGACGCATGCTTCCACGTCGAGCATTTCACCGCCGACGGAGGTCCATGCCAGACCGCGCGCCACGCCGACTTCGTCCGCGCGCCGTTTGTTTTCGCGCTGATATTTTCGCGTGCCGAGCAGTTCTTCCAGATTCTTTTCGTTCACGGCAAAGCTTTTGGCTCCGCCCGCCACGGCAACCGCCGCCTTGCGGCACAGGGCGGCAAGCTCCTGCTCCAGCCGGCGCACACCGGCTTCTTTGGTGTAACCGTCGATCACCGCGCGCAGCGCGCCGTCGGTCACGCGCAGGGTGCGCAGGTTCAGCCCGTGGCGTTTTGCCTGCTTGCGCAGCAAATGCTCCTTGGCGATGTGGAATTTTTCTTCCCTCGTGTAGCTGCTCAATTCGATCACTTCCATGCGGTCAAGCAGCGGCTGCGGAATCTCGTCGCGGTTGTTTGCCGTGGTAATGAACAGCACGCGGCTGAGATCAAACGGCAGTTCGATATAGTGATCGCGGAAGGTGTCGTTCTGTTCGCCGTCCAGCACCTCAAGCAGCGCCGAGGACGGATCGCCCTTGTAATCCATGCCGAGCTTATCCACCTCGTCAAGCAGGATCAGCGGATTGCTGCTCCCCGCCTGGGTGACGGCCGAAATAATGCGCCCGGGCATGGCGCCGATATAGGTTTTGCGGTGGCCGCGGATCTCCGCCTCATCGCGCACGCCGCCCAGCGAAATGCGGGCGTATTTGCGCCCCATGGCGCGCGCAACGGAACGGGCGATGGACGTTTTGCCCACGCCGGGCGGGCCGACCAGACAAATGATCTGCCCTTTGATGTCGGGCGAGAGCTTGCGCACGGCCAGCATTTCGATCATACGGTCCTTGATTTTCTGCATTCCGTAATGATCCTCATCCAGAATCTTCCTTGCGCGCTCCAAATCAAGGTTATCCTGCGTTTCCGTATTCCACGGCAGCGCCAGACAGGTTTCGAGATAGGTGCGGATCACCATGGCCTCCGGCGAAGATTTGCCGGTTTTGGCAAAACGGGAACACTCCTGCAGCAGCTTGCCGCGGCGTTCCTCATCCAGATTGAGCGCGAGGATCTTTTCGCGCAGCTCCTCCGCTTCGTCGGCCTCCTCCCCGTCGAGCTCAACGGAAATGGCCTTGATCTGTTCGCGCAGATAGTATTCTCTTTGATTCTGGTCGACCTGCTCCTGCACCTTGTTCTGAATATCCTCTTCCAGCTCAAGCAGCTCCGCCTCGCTGCTCAGAATGGCGCAAAGCTTTTCGGCGCGTCGCAGCGGATGCAGCTCGTTGAGGATCTCCTGCTTTTTCAGGGCATCGACCGAGGCGTTGGCTGCGATAAAATCCGCCAGCTCGCCCGCGCTTTCTTCGGAAAGCACCTGCAAAACCAGGTCGGTCGGGATATTCGGAATAAACTGTGAATAATCCTGAAAACATTCGGTGAGCACGCGAACAAGCGCCTGCTCATATTCCGCGTCCGCCGGGCGAACGGCATAGGTGTGCTTTTCGCTCACCAGCATCGTCAGATACGGCGTTGTGCGGTGCACCTCGGCAATGCGCGCGCGGG
>CADBPL010000079.1 GCA_902796535.1 Oscillospiraceae bacterium | reverse complement strand
TGTGAACGGTGAATTTCATCGAGCCGAACACCACGAGCAGCGCAAAGCAAAGCGCCTCCGCCACGCGCCAGCCGACGTCGCGGCTGACCCAATGAGAATAGCGCAGGCCGACCGCCAGAAGCAGCACAATAACGGCCCAGATCATGTTATTCTTTGTGACGAACGAAACGATTTGTTTTTTGAACAGTGAGAACCACATGCCCAGCGCATAGCACAGCACCGTATCATACCACCAGTAGCCCTGAAGCCTTGATACCACGAGCATATAGCCGACCGTCAGCGCCGTGACCAGCGCGGCCGCAAGGTATTTGTGTCTGCCCAGCACCGTGAAAGCCAGCCACGTGAACAGATACAGCACGAGCATGGCGAAAATATACCAGTTGCTGTTGCCGAGGTTATCCCACGCAAACACGGCGGCGATGATTTTTTTGGCCGGAAAGCGCGTGCCCATGAGCAGCCCGACGGCCAGAAACGGGATCAGCGCCAGATCGTAATGCGCCAGTGTTTTGAGCACCCGGTTTTTGGGGAAGGAGCGCACATAGCCGCTCCCCTTTTTTTGAATGGATTCGCACACACCGTAGCCGGAATAAAACAGAAACATGACCACGATGAGCTGACCGAGCTCTTCGGAAATGCGCCCGCCGAGCACGTCGACAGCCGCCTTATACGGGCTGCAGTAGCTTTTGAAATGGCTGAGCATGACGAGCATGATGCAAATGCCGCGCAGCGAATTGGTGGTGCGCATACTCAGCGCATCCTCCCGCTCGAAGCCCTTGAAGCTGATCTTCATGCCCACGCATGCCAGCACGGCGAGCGCCGCATAATAAAAGACCATCTGCTCCCCTCCCGTTCTTTATGGATTGCTCTTTTTGTTCCGCTGTTTCTTTTCTTCTTTCAGCTTTCTTCTGGCTTCCTGCTCCTGCGCGATCTTTTTCCGGCGCTCCTCTTCCGCCAGCGCCTTTTGCGCGGCGATCTTATCCAGCTTCATCTTCAAAAGAACGCCGATGACAAGGCCTGCGACGAGCAAAATGCCGAGCCAGATGAACAGGCACAGCCCGAAGATGGGATGGCAGAAGCCGCACACCTTGCATTTGGGATGCGTCACGCCGGTCTGCTCTGTCCAGCGAGGCACCTCAAAACTCACCTCTTCGCTGTAAGGTGAATTGAGCTGCCGATCGTTGATATACGCCTGATAGCGGATCTTCAGCTTCATGGTGCGCGCATCATCGCAGTCCGAAGCGTCGAGCATAATGATTTTTTCTTCATCTGACGCATAACCGATCTGCGTGCTGAGCGTCACGTTCTTTTCTTCCCCGTTAACGCGCAATACGGCGTCCGCGGCGATTTGCGACTGCATCTGCGTCGTCAGCCACACCTCCGCCTTTTTCACGGTTTCCGGCGTATCAAAGCGCAGCGATAAATAGGGCATCTCCGTGGTCTCGTCAAACTTCACCTGCGCGTCACGCAGGATCGGCTGCTCGAGTTCGTCGGGCGCTTTGCCAAAGTCGGCGTCCCGCCGCACAGTGAACACATCGGACCATTCGGAGGTGATGATGCGGCTATCCTTGCCAACGTGATAATTCACCGCAAGCCGCACGCGGAAATAAAGCGAATGATTGTCAAAATCGAACACATAGCGGTCGCTGCCATCGGCCGCTTTTTTGCTGTCAAGCCTGCACAGGCTGCCCGCCAATTCCCGGTTGGCGGCGTCGTTAAGATAAAACAGCTCCAGCGAACGGACACAGTCGCCCGCATACAAAGCCCTGCAAAACCTCGGCACGCTCGGGTCGCTGTCCCACAGGCTGCTGTACTGCCAGCTGCCGCTGTCAATGCGGTAATCCAGCTGCAAAAAGGGGCGGATCTGTTCCATGCCGTATTTTTCGACCCTTTCCTCCTCGCTGTAAAGCGTAAAATTGGTGAACCGGTCGGTGAACTGGCAGCCGACGTTCACCCTTTCACAGTATCCGTCATCATAAACACGGAACATGACGTTCTGCGGAACGTCGAGCTGATCGAGCCGGATCTCGGCCGACGCCGTAAAAGCGAACGCGTTCACGGCGAGTATGGCGAGCGTGAGCAGCCATGCGGTCATTCTTTTCATAACGGTCGTCAGGCGACCCGGGAGGCGCGTCAAAAAGCAACGTGCTCTTTTTGCCCGGATCGCTCCTCCTTTCTGATTCCTGCAGCGGAACGAGCCATACAGCAATTGATGTTTTTTATTTTATCTGTCTTTCGGACAAAAATCAAGAGGAAACACACAAATGTGTTTGACGAATCGGAAAAGCGTGTATATAATGGAAGGAACGAGTTGCAGCCGAGGGGAGGAAACGGCATGAAAAACAGGCGCAGCCGCGAGATCGACATGACAAACGGGTCGCTGGTCGGCAAGGTCCTGCTGTTTTCGCTGCCGCTGATGGGCTCCGGCATTTTGCAATTGCTGTATAACGCCGCCGACATTGTGGTCGTCGGGCGCTACTGCGGCAACGCCTCCCTTGCGGCGGTCGGCTCCACCGGTTCGCTGGTCAACATGATCATCAACGTGTTTCTGGGGCTGAGCGTCGGCGCCGGGGTCACGGTCGCCAACCGCATCGGCGCAGGCGACCGCGCGGGCGTTCACCGAACGGTGCACACCGCCGTGGCCATGAGCGTCGTTTCCGGGCTTATCTGCGGCGCGATCGGCGTCGTGTTTTCCCGCACCTTTCTCATCTGGATGGGTACGCCCGGCGATGTGCTGAACCTGTCCTCGCTTTATCTGAAAATCTATTTTGCCGGTATGCCGGCGATCATGCTCTACAATTTCGGCTCCGCCATCCTGCGCGCCATGGGCGACACGCTGCGCCCGCTTTACTTTCTGACCGTGTCCGGCCTGATCAACGTGGGGCTGAACCTGCTGTTTGTGTGCGTGTTCCACCTGAATGTGGCGGGGGTCGCGCTGGCAACGATCCTTTCGCAGATTCTGTCCGCCGCGCTTGTGCTGATCAGCCTGCTTCGTTCCGACAGTGTCTGCCGGCTGTTCTGGCGGGATATCCGCATTCGCAAAGCCGAGCTTTTGGAGATCATTCGCATCGGCGTCCCCGCCGGGGTGCAGGCTTCGATGTTTTCCATTTCCAACGTCATCATCCAGTCCTCCATCAACGCTTACGGCTCCGTCGTTATGGCGGGCAACGCCGCGTGCAGCAGTCTGGAGGGATTCACCTACACCTCCATGAACGCCGTGCATCAGGCGGCCGTCACCTTCACCAGCCAGAACACGGGCGCGAAACGCTTTGAGCGCATCAACCGCGTGTTCGGGGTCACGGCGCTGACGGTCACGGTCATTGGTTTGGTCATGGGCGGGCTGACCTTCCTGCTGCGCGCCCCGCTGCTCAGCCTTTATTCCGCCGACCCTGCCATTTTGCCCTACGGCGCGCTGCGGATGCATTTCATCTGCCTGCCCTACTGTCTGTGCGGCCTGCAGGAGGTCACCGCCGGCATGACACGCGGCATGGGGCAGTCCACCGTGCCCATGGTCGTGACCATCTTCGGCACCTGCCTGCTGCGCGTTGTCTGGATCGCCACGGTTTACCGCGCCAACCCGATGCTGGAAATGATCTATATCACCTATCCCCTGTCATGGATCGTCACGGGCTGCGCGCACTTAGTCTGCTACCGGATCGTGAAAAAGCGTCTGATCAGACGAATGACGGCAAGCCGGCCGTGAAAAAGCCTTCCGTTTTTCTCGATTCTTAACAGAACATTGACTTTTCTTTAACACTTCGCTATTATGATGACATCATGTGTAAAATGTTATCCTTCAAGGAGGAAAGAACGTGCTTGAATTAAAAGGGATCACCAAATCCTATTACGCGGGGAACACCACCGTTCACGCGCTGCGCGAGGTGAGCGTCAACTTCCGCGACAATGAGTTCGTTGCCGTGCTGGGCCAGTCCGGCTCCGGCAAAACGACCCTGCTCAACGTCATAGGCGGGCTGGATCGCTACGAACGCGGCAACCTGATCATAAACGGCCGTTCCACAGCCGATTACCATGACAAGGACTGGGACGGCTACCGCAACCACACCGTCGGCTTTGTGTTCCAAAGCTATAACCTGATCGCGCACCAGTCCGTGCTGGCCAACGTCGAGCTAGCGCTCACGCTCAGCGGCGTATCCAAGGCGCAGCGCCGGCAGCGCGCCAAAGAAGTGCTTGAAAAAGTCGGTCTGGCCGAACAGATGCGCAAAAAGCCCAACCAGCTTTCCGGCGGCCAGATGCAGCGCGTCGCCATCGCCCGCGCGCTGATCAACAACCCGAAGATCCTGCTGGCGGACGAGCCGACCGGTGCGCTCGATTCGCAGACGAGCTTGCAGATCATGGATCTCATCAGCGAGATCGCAAAGGATCGTCTGGTCATCATGGTCACCCACAACCCCGATCTGGCGGAGCAATACGCCAACCGCATCATTCGCCTGTCGGACGGTGAAATCGTTGACGACACCAACCCCTACACCGACGAAGAATGCGAAAAGGATCAGGAGGATATGCCTCCGCCCAAAAAGAACCGAAAAGGCATTAAGCTCAAAGCAAACAAGGAGGAGCGCACCTCCATGAGCTTCGGTACCTCGCTGGGGCTGAGCTTTACCAACCTGCTCACCAAAAAAGGGCGAACGTTCCTCACCTCGTTTGCCGGCAGCATCGGCATCATCGGCATTGCGCTGATCCTGGCGCTGTCCAACGGGATGCAGGCCTATATCGACTCCATCGAAAAAGACACGCTTTCCTCTTACCCGCTCACCATCGAGACCGAATCGCTCGACATGGAAACCCTGTTAGCTTCGCTGAAGGACAGCCAAAAGGCTGCCAAAACCGATAAGCCGGAACGGGCGGGCAACAAAATTTACCGCAAAAATCAGTTGGCGGACGCGGCGGCGAACCTTTCGCTGAAAACCGCCACAAACGATCTGGCGCTGTTCAAAAAATATCTGGACAGCAATGAAGAAATCAAAAAGCTGACCACCGACATCAAATACGGCTATAACCTTGATCCGCTGATTTACAAGGCGGACACGAGCAGCGGCGTGTTTTGCGTCAATCCGTCCGAAGTGGGCGAAGCGCTGGGCGCTATGAGCTCCATGGGCGGCAGGCTCTGGACGGAGCTGGTGGGCAACGAGCAGCTGCTCAACAGCCAGTACAAGCTCCTTGAGGGCCATTGGCCGACCGCTTCCAACGAGCTGGTTCTGTTTGTGGATAAAGACAACGAGATCAGCGATTACACCATCTATTCCCTCGGGCTGGAGGACATCAGCGAGCTGGAAAAAGAGCTGGCTGAAAGAAGGCAGGAAAAAGAAACCTCCACCACCGCCGCCGCGGCTGAGAAAAAGAGCAAAAAGGAAGAAGAAACCTCCGCCGCCCCTGTTGAGGACGAGACCCAGAGCTATGAATACAGCGAGTTTCTGAACCTCACCTTCAAGCTCGTGCCCCAGAGCAGCCTCTATCAAAAGAACAAAGAGGGCGTCTGGGAGGATAAGCGCGAGGATGAAGCCGCGATGAAAAAGATCATCGACGGCAGCAAGGAGCTGAAGATCGTCGCCATTGCCCGGCCGGACGGCAAGGCCAAGGGCGCTGAAAACAGCGCAATGACGATTGCCGGCACCATCGGCTACCGCAGCGAGCTGGCAGTGGAGGTGGTGAACGCCAACAACAACAGCGCCGTGGTAAAAGAGCAAAAGGCCAAGCCGAAGATCGACGTGTTCACCGGCCTGCCGTTCGCCGAAAAAGAAAAGGAAACCCCCGGCATTCTGCCGAGCTTCCGCGCCAATATGTCCGCCACCGAAACGCCGCAGGTCTCGTTCCTGACCAAAATCGCAGCCGCCCCGGCCGCGACCCCCACAGCGGGCAGCGCCAAAATGCCCGACGGCTCCAACGTCATGACCGAAAAAGAGATCTACGACTACATCGACAAAAACTACAAGGGCGACGACAAAGAGGAACGCAAGGAATTGGTTCGCCTCATGCTCAAAAACATCCGTTCCGCGAGCGAACGCAAAAAAGTGATCGACGCGCTGGATAAAGCGCTGAAGGAAACCGGCAACACCAACAAAGACGTGACCGGCGAAAAGATCTACATGATGCTGAACATGATGGACAAGGACACCAAGCTGCAGTTCCTCACCCTGCTGCTCCGCGCGGCAGAAAACGGCGGCGCCATTCAGCTGCCCGACAAGCTGGAAGAAAGCAAGGACAGCAAGAAGAAATCCGACAGCAAAAAGGAAACCGCCGCAGAGGAGCCCGTGGTGGAGGAACCGAAATTCTCCGAATCCACGCTGGAGGAAAACCTTGAGATCCTCGGCTGCGCCGACCCGGACACCCCCGGCTCCATCAGCATCTATCCGGTCGATTTTGAAGCCAAGGAAGCGGTCAAGAAGATCATCGATGAATACAACGCCCAGCAGCGGCTCGACGGCAACGATCAAAACGTGATCACCTACACCGACTACGTGAGCCTGATCATGTCGAACGTGACAAAGATCATCAACATTGTCACCTACCTGCTCATCGCGTTCGTCGCCATTTCGCTGATCGTTTCGTCGATCATGATCGGCGTTATCACCTATATTTCGGTGCTTGAGCGCACCAAGGAGATCGGCATTCTGCGCGCCATCGGCGCATCGAAGCGCGATATTTCACGCGTGTTCCGCTCCGAAACCATCATCATCGGGCTGGTTTCCGGCCTGATCGGCATCGGCGTGTCGCACCTGCTGCTGGTGCCCATCAACGCCATTGTCGCCGCCCTGACCGAAATCGAAGGGCTGGCCGTGCTGCCGGTTTACGGCGTGGTCGCGCTCATTGCCATCAGCGTGCTGCTCACCGTTATCGCCGGCCTGTCCCCCTCCAAAATCGCCGCCAAGAAAGACCCTGTGGTGGCATTACGAACCGAATAAAATCAAACAAAACTTCAGCCGCGTTTCCGAACCGATCGGAAGCGCGGCTGCGTTATTTTGTTTTGCCGTCAGGCGTCAAATTGTGCGGTATTGCCTTAATACCAGATCCAGCCGAACAGCAGAATGATGATCAGCCATTGCAGGACAGTGTACTTGACCGTGACGGTGCAGGTGTCCTTGACCGTGTTGCCGCTTCCGTCAGTCACGGTCACGGTAATGGTTGCCGAGCCGCGTTTTGCGCCGGTGACCTTGCCGTTGGCGTCGACCTTGGCGACTTTTTCATTGGAGGATTCATATTTGATTTTATAATCCGCGCCCGGATCAGCGGTGACGGTCGGCTTGAGGGTGACGCTGTCTTTATAGTTCATGGTCACGTCGCCCAGTTCAACTTTGGTGACTTTGGGCGCTGCTTCCACAATTGCGTAGAAGCTAAAATGGTCGGTTTCAAACACCATGAAGCCGTTTTCATAGGTCGCGTTCATTTTTTCCAGTTTGCCGGTCGCCGTGTTGACGTGGTAAACAAAGGTTTTGGCCGGGTCGTAACCGGCGGGCA
>CADBPL010000078.1 GCA_902796535.1 Oscillospiraceae bacterium | reverse complement strand
GCTGCCGCCGGGGTTGCCGATGGCGTAGATCGGGTCGCCGACCGCCAGCGCGTCGGAATCGCCGAATTCGGCGGCGGTGAAGCCGGTCTTTTTAATGCGCAGCACGCCGACGTCGGTGCGCGCGTCATAACCGACGATCTCCGCGTCGTAGCGGGTGCCGTCCTCGGTTTCGACCACGGCGGTCACGTTCTTTTCGGCAATGACGTGGGCGCAGGTGAGGATGTAGGTGTAGGTTTTGGTGGCGTCCTCCTGCATGATGATGCCCGTGCCCTCAGAGGCGGCGGAGCCGTTTGAATTGTCGGAGCCGCTGGCGTTGCCGGAGGTGAAGGCGCTTTGGCTGCGCTGGGAATACAGCTTGACCGCCACAATGCTCGGCGCGATTTTTTTGTAGATCGCGGCCGGGGTCATGGCTTTGCCGGTGGCGGCGGCGCTGCTTTTGGGGGATTTGTTCAGTTCAAGCTGCGGCGCGTCTTTGTTGGCCTGAACGCTGCCGCCCTTGTTGGTGACCTGGCTGCTGCCGGATGTGGATCTTTGCCCGTTTTTGTAGGACAGGAGCGACACCGGCACGCTGACGCCCGCCACCAGAACAAGCACGGCCAGAATGGCGCAGAACACGACCAGCCCGGTCTTCTTTTTCTTTTTCGGGGGTTCGCTCTGCGGCTGCGGCGCGTAGTAATAGGGGGGCATGTTGCCGCCCGGGCCGGGGGAATAGCTCGGCTGATAAGGCGGGGCGTATTCCGGCTGCGGCGGTTCGGTGTAAACCGGCGGTTCCGGCTGCGGCGCCTCGGTGTAAACCGGCGGCGTTGCAAAACGGGGCGCCTCCTGCTCCGGCGGCCGGGTGAATTCCGGCTGTTCGGCAACAGGCTGCTCGGGAACAGGTTGCTCGGGAACGGGCTGTTGCGGTTCAAAACCGTTGTCGGGGGTGGAAGACGGGTTGTCGGGATAGAGGTTGTTGTTGTCGTCCATGTTCACTTACTCCTTTCGTAAACGCTGACCGGCCGCCGCGGCGCGGCTGCCGATTGTTCGGCGCTTCCTTTTTTTGTGATGCCCCCATCATAAAACATGTGTATAAAATTTACATATCAATCCTGTTAACGTTCTGTTAACAATTCATTTCAGTTGCCCGAAATATCTGACGGAACTTCAAAGATAAAATCGGTATACTTCCCGACCTTGCTTTCCACGCGGATGGAACCGTTGTGCAGGTCGAGGATGCTCTTGACGATGTAAAGCCCCAGTCCGCTGCTCTTTTTGTCGAAGCTGCGGGATTTGTCGACCTTGTAAAACCGCTCGAAAATGCGGCTGCGCTCCTCTTCGGGAATACCGTCGCCGCTGTTGCGGATGCGCACTTCCACGCGGTCGTTTTCGTTGAGCTCGGCGGAAAAGGAGATGATGCCGTATTTGGGCGTGAATTTGACGGCGTTGTCGATCAGGTTGTAGACCACCTGGCTCATCATGTCCTTGTCGGCGCGGATCATGAGCGGCTTCATTTCGTCAAAGCCGCGTATGGCAAGGCGCTTTTGTTCGATCTGCTTGTCGAAGTTGATGGTGGAATCAATGAGCAGGTTTTTAATGTCGACAGGCGCAAAGACCAGATCGAGCTGTCCATCCTCAATGCGCGAAAGGTTGAGCATGGAAACGACCATGCGCGACAGGCGCTTGACCTCGGAAGAGACGATGCCGAGGTATTCGCTCTGTTTTTCGGGCGGGATGGTGCCGTCGAGGATGCCGTCGACAAAGCCGCCGATGGTGGTCATGGGCGTTTTCAGCTCGTGCGACACGTTGGCCACAAAATTCCGGCGGGAGGCTTCGAGCTGCTCCAGATCGGTCGCCATCTGGTTGAACGCTTCGATGAGCTGACCCAGCTCGTCATTGCGTGTGACGGTGACCCGCGGGCTGAAATCGCCCTGCGCGTAGCTGCGCGCCGCGGCGGACATTTGATGCAGCGGCATGGTGAACCGGCGAACCGTGCTGTAGACAATGATTGCGGCAAAGAACAGAGTAACGACCTCGGCAATGAGGAACCGTTCAACGATCGGCGCCAGATACTCGAAAACCTCGTCATTGATGGTGATCACGGAGCAAATGACCGCAGCATGGTTAAGGTCTTTTTTCCCCATCATTCTGGCAACAATGAATTGATTGTCCCCGTTGGGGTTGAGAACAGGGGAGGTGATGGGGTAAACGTTGGTGCCTTTCACAGAGTCTGAGTCAACCTCAGAAGTGAGGTGGATAATGATTTCTCTGATCAGTTCCCGTGATTCGTCCAGTTCTGCTTTGTTCTCTTTTTTGTGAATCGGACAGGTATAATAGTGATTCTCGTTTTCTTTTGAGAGCCGCGGGTATGAATCTCCATTGCCGTCATTGTGATGGCAGGCGACCCAGTTTCCCTGAAAGTCGAAAATGACAATGTCGGCGTCGATCAGATCGCTGCTGATTCTGCCTGCCTGGTTGTCAAACTGCGCGATGCTGGCGAGCATTTCCTTGCTGGCTTTATTTTTGACGGATTTCGGCTGCTTCGGATCATCTTTCACAGAATTATATTTCAACGTTTTCTCCATCAACTGGATCGATTCATCGGAGAGGTCATCCATCACAACGGTAAGCTGAGCGGAAAACCGGTTGGTGTCCTGGATCGTTGCCTGATAATAATTTTTGACCGACAGGATCAGGATCGCGCCCAGCAGATTGAAGCAGATAAAAATGATCAGCGTAAAGCCTGCGGTATATCGCCGGCTCAGGGAATCGGGCTTGCGCTTTTTGGCGGCTTTTTTCAGCCGTTTGGCGCGTTCGAGCCGTTCCTGCCGCGTGACAGCTGCGAATTTTTTGTTATTATCCATAGGTATTTTTGTTTATTTTATTTGGCCTGTTCGGGCGCTTCTTTGGTGTCGAATTTGTAGCCGACGCCCCAAACGGTGCGCAGCTCCCACTTGTCCGACACGCCCTCCAGCTTTTCGCGCAGGCGCTTGACGTGTACGTCGACGGTGCGGGAATCGCCGTAATACTCAAAGCCCCACACCTCGTCGAGCAGCTGGTCGCGGGTGAACACGCGGTTGGGGTTGCTGGCCAGGTGATAGATCAGCTCCATCTCCTTGGGCGGCGTGTCAATGGCAACGCCGTTCACGCGCAGCTCATAGTTGGTGAGGTTGATGACCAGCTTGTCGTAGCGCACCTCCTTCACCGTGTCGGGCGTGCCGTAGGGCGCCGCGCGGCGCAGCACGGCTTTGATGCGCGCCACGATCTCTTTGGTCTCGAACGGCTTGACGATGTAATCGTCCGCCCCCAGCTCAAGCCCCAGCACCTTGTCAAAGGTCTCGCCCTTGGCGGTGAGCATGATGATGGGCTTATCGCTCGTTTTGCGAATTTCGCGGCAGACCTGCCACCCGTCAAGCTTGGGCAGCATCACGTCGAGCAGCACCAGATCCGGCTGGCTTTCCGTGAACATCTTCACGGCGGCTGCGCCGTCGTTCGCGGTGAGCACGGCATAGTTTTCCTTTTCCAGATACAGGCGAAGCAATTCGCAAATGTTGGTGTCGTCATCCACGACAAGAATTTTTACTAACGCCATATGTTTCTCCTCCATTTCAGGCCCTGCACCCGGGGAATAGGGCACAAGGAACCAAATTACGCATATTATAGCACATATGGCAAGTATTTGTAAAGAAAAATAAATTTTACTCACTATGTTTTATATAATATTGACTGAATTATATTTTTTTGATATGATTTAAAGAGTATTTTTTACGTTGAGGGAGAAAGGATGGCAAAAATGAGTTCCACAAAAAAACTCGGCGGTCTTCTTTGGTTCAACATTATCCTGTTCGGCTTCATCGGTCAGGTCGCCTGGGCGGTTGAAAACATCTATTTCAACACCTTCCTGTTCGACAAGATCGGCGCCACCCACGAAAAGATCAGCCTCATGGTCAGCGCCAGCGCCGTGACCGCCATGGTCACCACCCTGATCATGGGCGCGCTCAGCGATAAGCTCAACCGCCGCAAGCTCTTCCTTTCGGGCGGCTACATCATCTGGGGGCTTTCGGTGTGCGTGTTCGCCTTCATCAGCCGCGAAAGCATCGGCAGGCTCTTCGGCCTGACCGACACGGTCGCGATCGTGGCGGCCACGGTGAGCGTGGTCATTATCATGGACTGCGTTATGACCTTTTTCGGCTCCACCAGCAACGACGCGGCGTTCAACGCCTGGGTCACCGACGTGACCGACGTTTCCAACCGCGGCTCGGTCGAATCCGTGCTGGCGCTCATGTCGGTTTTTGCCACGGTCATCGTTTCGGTCGTGTTCGGTCTGCTCGTTGACGTGGCGGGCTATTCCGCGTGCTTCATCGGGCTGGGTCTGCTGGTTACCGTGTGCGGCGTCGCGGGGCTTTTCACCGTGAAGGATTCGCTTTCCGGCGAAAAGAAGCAGGAGAGCTACTGGAAAAACCTGACCTACGGCTTCCGCCCCGCAGTCATCAAAGAAAACAAGCCGCTCTATATTTCGCTGGCGGCGACCGCCGTGTTCACCACGGCCGTGCAGGTGTTCATGCCCTATATTTTCATCTATTTGCAGCATTATCTGAACTTCAGCTTTGACAATCTCAAGATCACGCCCGTGGCCGCGGTGGTGGCGGTGGCCGCCGTCGGGCTGCTCGTGACGGGCATGGTCATGCTCGGCAAAATGATCGACAAGCTCGGCAAGAGCCGGTTCGCCATGCTCTCGGTCGGACTGTTCGTCATAGGGCTGATCTGCCTGTTCTTTGCGAAACGTCTGGGCACGTTCGGCCTGTTCGCCGTGCTCATGTTCGCCGGTTACGGCCTGCTCACCATCATCCTCAACGCCTCCATCCGCGATTTCACGCCCGAAGGCATGGCGGGTCGGTTCCAGGGCATCCGCATGATCTTCATGGTGCTCATTCCCATGGTCGTCGGCCCCAAGGTCGGCTCCCTCGTCATTTCCGCGTTCAGCGACGCGACCTATCTGAATGAATACAACGAGCTCGTCGAGATCCCCGTGCCGCACATTTATCTGGCGGCCGCCATCATCGGCCTGTTCGTGCTCATCCCGGTCATTTTCGTGCGGAAAGACTTTAAGAAAGTGAACTTTAACTGATCGGAATTTGTCGAGCTGGCGCTCGAATGAATTGACGGCTTCGCCGTCGTGAATTGGCTTCGCCATGAATTCTCGCGTCGCTCCATGAATTGAATTGCCTTGCAAT
>CADBPL010000077.1 GCA_902796535.1 Oscillospiraceae bacterium | reverse complement strand
GCCCTCACTGTTTTCCTCGGTTACTTCATACAGCTTCAATTGACTGTCGTCTTTTTTAAAAGGTGAGCCGTCCCAACACACCGTAACGCCGGAAGCCTTGTCATAACAGAGATAGCTGTGCTTTTCTTCCGCTGTTTTGGCGTCGAGCACATGAGCTGTTTTTTTCTGTTCGCTGCCGGTGATCACTTCAAACGCATTTGATCTCCAAAGCGTATTGATCTCAATGGCGTCGGGAAAGGTTTTTTTGACCGTGCCGTCGCGGGTGAAAATGTAACCGACGCCGCTGCTGTCGACGCCGAAAAACAAATCCGTGCCGTCAACCGTTTGGCAATTGAGCAGGGCTTTGCCCGCGGGCCCGATGGGGTCGCCCTGAAGAGACGTAAAATGCCTGTTGTCGGAATCATCGGTTTCGGAGCAGATCAGTTCACCGCCAAACCACTCAAACTGAGGAGCATCGCCGTCAAAAAACATCGGAGCCATATTTTCGCCGAACACTTCCGTCTCTGATACATCCCCATACCAATTATTAACGATAAAATACTTGTCGCCGTACACGCATGCATCGTTGTATATCGGCTCTAAATACCAGGAGCCGTCCTTGTTCAGGATCCCACTCTTCCACTGATCGTCTTCCACCTTAAAGTACTCTTCGGAATCCCCTTCCCCATAAAAACCGCCCTTATAAGTGACGCCCTTCACCGACCACAGTTCTTTTCCGGTTTCATCCAGCATCGTGGTATACGGTGTATCATTCATATAAGCCGTCGTGACAAAGCGTTTTGTCTTTTTTAAGAAGATATATTCATCAGGAGAAATATTGTCTTTGGCGAACAGCTTTTTTCCGTTGAAATCGTAAACGCTCATCGTGTCTCTGCCGATGATGATAATACGCTCCTGCTGCGGAAAAATATCGACATGACTCAATACCGAGGATTTATCTTTTTCTTCAATGAACCATTGGCCGCTCACGGGCGTGACCATTTGGCATTCAAACGCTTCTTCTCCCTCTTTAAAGCTCCTCCCCAAAACGATCATGCCGCTTTCCATGTAGGCATAATCATACACCGCATCGGTGATCACCGTTCCGTCCACCGTCATTAAGCCGTATGACAGCGATTCGCCGCCGGAATCGCTCCCGTCTTCATTGCGGTATTCCATCATGGTGTAGGAACGACAATCCCCGATATAAGGCAGCACCGCGCCATATTGATCGGACGGCACAAACGTCTCGACGCGCCCCTGTGTCATGCGCCGATAAACCGTTTTGTCGTAATACGACCCGATTTTCGGCAATTCGGAAAGCTCGAAGTAGGGCTTGCCATCCACCGGGGCGGCCGCGGCGGTTTCTTCTGCGGGCAGGCTGCGCGGAGCAGAGCAGGAATTCAGAACAGAGAAAACGATCACGCTGATCAGAATAAGCGCCGGTATTTGTTTCATTTCAATCATCCGATTCATTTTTTGTTCACATTTTATCAATATGATTTTCAGATGTCAATGATAGTAACAACATTGTAATTCACAATTGATTTTTTTGACAAAGCTGTTATAATCAAATCAAAACGGTTACAAGAGGGTGACAACTTGAAACGGGAACAAGCGCGGGCGTTCAGCGACAGGCTCCACAATTCCTTTTTGCTGCGCAGCGAAGAGGAAGCGAAGATCATGCTGTTCGGTCAGCCCTCCTCCCTGCTGCCGCAAAAACGCGTGCGCGCGTGGAAGCTGCTCGCGCTGACTGCTTATTGCATCATGCTTGCCATGCAGCTCTATGCGATTTTTTCGTTCAAGGGCAGCGATCGCCTCCTCAACGACGCGTGGCGCTACCATCGGGATGCGATGGAATGCCTCAGCGCGGGCGTCTGGTACCCGATGCCGGAGGATTTTAAGGTTATGGGGGGCTTAGCCGGCACGGGCTGGGTCAACCTGATGATCCTGCTGTTCAGGATCACCACAAACATGAAGATCATTTATTTTGCCAACCTGCTTTTTGTGCAGGTCATTTTGTTCTGCACGCTTTATCTCGCCAAAAAGATCACCCGCAGCGACACCGTTGTGTACCCCGCCGCCGTGCTCTTCTGCCTGTTCGGCACTTATTGGAGCGAGGTTTGCATCGCCCGCACCGAGATTTTTTTCACCGCGCTCGCCTTTTCGGCTCTGGCGCTGGCGGTAAATCAAAAACGGCTGAGTGTGATTGCTTCCGGCTTTTTGCTCTGTCTGGCCAACTGGGTCAGGCCGCTCGGCGTTTCCTTTTTGGTCGCCATTCTCTGGCTGTTTCTGCTGCTGCGCAGCCGCCCGGCGGTCTATGTGCGCTTTGCGGCGGCGTTTTGCGCGGGCGTGCTGCTGTGCTCCTTTTGGAACTACTGGCACGGCGGCGTTTTCAGCTATCAGCCGAGCGTAGCCTCCGGCAACCTGCTCATGGGCTGCAACGAAAGCGCGGACGGATCGTATGACAACAGCGTTTTCAGCCCGGGCAGGGTCGGCTACATTCCTCCGGAAAAAGCCGCGGCCATGAGCGTGGACGAGGTCAACAAGGTCTATGCCGACGCCGCCAGGAAATGGATCAAAGAAAACCCCGGCAAATTTCTGAAGCTCATGCCCAAAAAGTTCCTGCTGATGTATATCACCGAAACCTATTCGGGCGAGCCGTGGTTCGACAACACGATGCAGACCTCCGGCAGAGATTATCTCGTTTCGCTCGTTTCGATCCTGCGCGGGCAGGGCGACCGGGCGCTGGAGCATGGCGACGTGATCATGATTTACACACAGGGGTTTTATATGCTCACCTTTTCGCTGTTTCTCATCGGCGTGGTGTGGTCGATGAAAAAGGGCTTCTGGCGTTCGATGTCCTTTCTCTACGGCGTCATTCTCATCGCCACTGCCATGTGCATGATCACCGTCGGCGCGGCGCGGTACCATTTCCCCTATCTGCCCATTATGTTTATCACCGCCGCCGCGTTTCTGGATTCCGCCGTGATCCGCAGACCAAAAAAAGAGGGCGCTCCGGTCTGACGCCGCGCACCCGCATGAAATAAGCCGATTGAAAAGGCGCTCTCACTTAAGGATTCCCTCCTGCATGAGAGCGCCTGACGATCGGCTTTTTTATGTTTCGTCCTGATAAAGGCTGACTCTGGCTTCTGACGTGGAAACGCTGCCCATCAAAAACAGCGGCGCGAACCGGTCGCACCGGCTCATGGAAAAATAATCGTCGTCGCTGAAAATGATATGATCCGTCACGCGAATGTTGATGGCGCGAAAGGTTTTAATCAGCGTCTGCGTCGTGCTCAGATCAGCGCGCGACGGGTTGGGCAGACCGCCCGGGTGATTATGCGCCAGGATCACGCTTTCGGCGTTGTTGCGCAGCGCCACCTGCGCCGCTTTGCGCACGTCAAGCTGCGCGATTTTCAGCGACCCGTCGGACAGAAAGGAAAAATTGTTGACACGCCCGGAAATATCCAGACACAGCAGCCCGATATGCTCTGTGGTCAGGCCGAAAAAGCGAGGCATCAAATAGGCGACCACCGCGTCCGTCGAATCCATGACCGTCACCTTTGCGGCTTTGTCGGCCGTGTATTTGCGGAACAGCTCCGGCACAAGGCCGAGCAGCGTTGCCGCCGCGTCGCCGATCCCATCCACCGCGATCAGTTCTTCATAAGGCGCTTCCAGCACGGCGGAAAGCGAGCCGAACCGATCCATCAGCCGGTGCGCTGAGGCGTTGGTGTCGCCGCGCGGGCTGGCGTAAAACAGCAGCAGCTCTATGATCTCGTGAGAAGAGAAGCCGTTCAGACCGTTTTGCCTGACTTTTTCTCGCACCCGTTCTCTGTGCCCTTCGTGCATGCGCAAAGCTCCTTGTCGTGGATAAAATCAAAGTACGTTTACGGTGAAGCCGTCGATATAGTTTCCGCTGGGGTCGCGGAAGGTGCCGAACAGGGAGTTGGCGCTGAGCAAACGCATCTGGCTCACCGGGATCTGCGCCGCGTCCGGAATGGAAAGGGTCACGACCATCCTGCCGTTTTCTTTTGACAAGGCGACCATGCCGGTGTAATTCTCATCCTTTGAAACACGGCAGGTGCCCTGATCGATGTTGTAGGTCAGGCTCTTGAGATAGATTTTTTTGTCGATCTTATACGTCATGCCAACCGTCATTGCGCCGTTGACGGCAATGTCGTAGACCTGATCAAGGATAACGCGCACGCCGATGTAGTTTTCCCCGTCGGAAATCCCTTCGCCCTGATAGGTGGCGCCGACCGATTGCGGATTGGTCACGTAAACGGTGGGCTTGGCCTTTTTGGTGACCGGCTGGCCTTTTTTGTTGGTGACGATGTTGCCGTGCCCGTCCTGCATGGTCAGCGGCGGCGCCTGCGTCGTTTTTGTAACGGCGACCGTCTGCACTTCCATCATGTAGTTGCCCGCGTCATCCCGGGCTATGTTGCCCCCCGCGTCGGTCATGGCCCAATACTGCACGTCGGTGTAGAATTCTCTCACCTGCGTAATGGGCTGACCGTAACGGTCCGTCATCAGGTCGCCCTTCCAGTCTGTGACCGCCTCATAATAGGTTTCCATCACGGGCGCCGTGGTGGTGACTGCCGTTGTCGTGGGCGCCTGAGAAGGCAGCTCCTCCGCAACGGCCTGCCAGCCGAACTCCCATAAAAACTTGGCTTCGGGCGACCGCTTCTGCTTTGTTTCAATGCTCGTGCCGCCCTCGATCAGATCGCCCCCCCATTCGTACTCATCCTCATCATAGTAATTCTCTTCAGCCCCTGAAGAAAAAAGCTGCGGGTTGGTGAGCAGAACAAAGGAAAGCACCCCGGCAACAATGACAAACATCGCGGCCAGCGCGGTCAGAATGATTTTTTTGGTGTCTCTCGGCATAAAAACACCTCCTCTGCGGAACACCGCGGCGCTGAAAAAGCGGGGCGCGGTGAACTGCGTTCCTTCCTTTTTTAGAATAAAATGTCAAAAAACACTGATCCGATATTCTGCTCTATTGTATCACATTCCTCTGCAAATTACAACAAGATGATGAACAAAAATGCGCCGTGCGCAAGAATAAAATGACGAAAAAACTTGTATTTGGAACGGCATGTGGTATATAATGACGGCAGAGGTGATTCTATTTGGCTTTCAAACGCATGATGGACCTTCACGTCCACACCGACAATTCATTTGACGGGCACCATTCCGCCATGTTCCTGTGTGAACAGGCGGTACATAAAGGGTTTCGCGCCATCGCTTTTACCGACCACATGGATATTGACCTGTATGAACAGCAAAACCTTGAGGCGCGGCAGATCCAATCGTTTTTTGAGGTGAGCAAGGCCCGTTCCGCTTTTCAGGGCAAGCTGCTCGTGCTCAACGGCATTGAGCTGGGTCAGGGCACGTTCGATATGCCGCTGAGTGAAAAATCCATTCAGAAATTCGACTACGATTTCGTGATCGGCTCCATGCACGAGCTGCGTGATTCAACCGATTACAGCCAGCTGAAATATGACGAATACACCATGGACGAATTAAACGAGCTGCTCGAGCAATACTCGAAGGAGCTTTATCAGCTCGCCCTCTGGGGGCATTTCGACACCATGGCGCACATCACCTATCCGCTGCGCTATTTATGCGGCGCCTACAAAATTCCCTATGATTTTTCCCGCTTTGACGATATCATTGACGAGGTGTTCAAAACGCTGATCTATAAGGGGAAGGCGCTGGAGATCAACACCTCCGGCCTGCGCCAGAACCTGAACGAAACCATGCCGGGCGAACGCTACGTCCGGCGGTTCCGTGAGCTGGGCGGTGAATTTGTCACCATCGGCTCGGACGCGCATTTTGCCGCCGACGTCGGCGCGGGCATCCAGCAGGGGCTGGAGCTTGCGCAGCGCTGCGGCTACCGTTACACCACGTTTTTCCAAAAACGGGAACCCATGCCGGTTCCGATCGAAAAATAAGACAACGCTTTCAGAAAGGATCGTGGGCAACTGCCATGATTAGAATTGACGCGCCCGCCAAAATCAACCTGCTGCTCGACATCATCAAGCGCCTGCCCAACGGGTATCACATGCTGTTCATGGTCATGCAGGCCGTCAGCCTTTACGACACCATCGAAGTGGAGAAGGCCGACAGCGGCATTGCCCTGACCTGCAGTGAGCCCTCGCTGCCGACGGATGAAAAAAATTTAGCCTTCCGCGCGGCACAGGCGTTTTTTGACTGCACCGGCCTGTCGGGCGGCTGTTCCATTACCGTGACCAAGCGCATCCCGCTGCAGGCGGGCTTAGCCGGCGGCAGCACCGACGCCGCAGGCGTTTTGCGCGCGCTCAACCTTTTATACGAAACGGGGCTGACCACCGAAGCGCTTTGCCGCATCGGCGTCCGGCTGGGCGCGGACGTGCCGTTTTGCCTGCACGGCGGCACCATGCTCGCGCAGGATATCGGGCAGGTGCTTTCTCCCCTGCCCAAATTGAGGGATTGCTTCATTGTGCTTGCCAAGCCGACGCAGGGCGTTTCCACCGCCGAAGCCTACGCCGCCTTTGACGAGAGTGAAAACGTGCACCACCCCGACAACTGGGGGATGCTCCACGCGCTTGCCGCCGAGGATTTTGACGGCGTTATAAGCCGCACCCAAAACGTGTTTGAACAATTCATTGAAGTGCCCGAACGCATTGCCATCAAATCCGTCATGCGCAGCCACGGCAGCCGCTGCTGCTGCATGAGCGGCAGCGGGCCGACTGTTTTCGGCATTTTTGACGGTGAAGCGCAGGCGAAGGCCTGCGTGGATGAACTGAAACAAGATTTTGCGCAGGTTTATCTGACCCATCCGGTCTGACAGATCCGAATCAAGGAGGTTTTGTGATGGCGAAAACAGCGAAAAAAGAGGAACGAACGCTGAGCACCAACAAGATCGGCATAAAAGAGGGGCTTGGCTACATGGCGGGCGACGCGGGCAATCTGTTCGTGCTCACCTATGTTTCGTCCTTCCTGAAGATCTTTTACACCGACGTGCTGAAGATCCCCATGGAAAAAGCGGCGCGCGTGTTCCTGTTCCCCCGTTTGTGGGACGCGGTCAACGACCCCATCTGGGGCGCGCTTGTGGCAAAATGGCCGGCGCGCAAGGACGGCAAGTTCCGCCCTTATATCAAATGGCTCGCCGTTCCGCTGAGTCTGAGCCAGATCATCTGCTTTTTTGACGTTGGCAAATTCACGCAGCGGGAATCGCTCCTGCTGCTGTTCGCCTACGTCACCTATATCGCCTTCGGGATGCTTTACACCGGCGTCAACGTGCCCTTCGGCTCGCTGGCTTCGCGCATCACCGACGACCCTGACGGGCGCACCCTGCTGTCCACCTTCCGCACCATCGGCGGCGGCATCGGCGGCGCAGCGCCGCTGCTCATCGCGCCGCTGCTCATCTACACCAAAGTGTCCGACGGCGAGGGCGGCGCCTATAACGTGGCCAACGGCAAGGGGATGTTCCTGTTCGCGCTGGTCATGGGCGGCTGCTCCATCCTGTTCTACTTCCTGTGCTACGCCAACACCAAAGAACGCGTCCACGCCGACGAATCTGTTAAAACCGATATGAAGGGCACCTACCGCGCGATGCTCAAGAGCAAGCCCTTCATCATTTTAGCGCTGACGGGCATTCTCATCAGCGGCCAGCTTCAGTTCGCCTCGCTCAACCAATACCTTTATAAAAACTATTTCTGCAACACCAATCTGTCCATTTTAGGCACCATTGCGCAATACGCCCCCATGGTGGTCATGATCCCGATCACACCCATGCTCGTGCGCCGTTTCGGCAAAAAAGAGCTTTCCGCCACGGGCGCGTGCCTGTCGGCCGCGGCTGCCGTGCTCACGGCAGTGCTGCGCCCCGCCCCGAGCAACGCCGGGCTTTACATCTTTTTGCTGTTCGTTATCGGCTTTGGTTATTCGTTCGTTTCCATCACCAACTGGGCCGTGGTGACCGACGTGATCGACTTTCAGCAATACACCACCGGCGAACACGCCGAAAGCGCCATCTACGCCGTTTACACCTTCTGCCGCAAGCTGGGGCAGACGGCGGCGGATTACGGCGGCATGAAGCTGCTGGCTAAGGTCGGCTACGAAAAATCCATGGCCAACGCCGGTTTTGTGGCGGGCGTGAGCGAAGGGATTTTGTCGGTGTGCACCGTCATCCCCGCCATCACCTATTCGCTCATTTTCCTGCTCTACGTGCTCTTCCCCCTGACCAAAAAACGCATGGAGCCGGTGTATGAAGCGGTGCATCAACAAAACGCAGGACAATAAAACTTTGTAAATGATACGACCGGGATCGATTGCGCCGATTCCGGTCGTTCTGCTATTCCGTAAGCTGCTTCACAAGGCAGACGCCTTCGCAAACCGCCAGCGCGACCGCCGCCACGCAGAGCGCCTTTTGGGTGAAGTTCAGCACCCGCACGGTTTTGCTCAACCGTGAAAACCATTTGATATCCCGAAAAACTCTTTCCATGATCGATACCCGATACCGCCGCACGGCGGTATTTTTCCTTT
>CADBPL010000076.1 GCA_902796535.1 Oscillospiraceae bacterium | reverse complement strand
GATCACGCCGCTTTCGGCGGCCCTGCTTGCGGCCGTTTATGCCTTTGCGATCCTTCACCTGACCAGACTCAGCCCGTTCATTTATTTCAACTTTTAAAGGAGGCGCGGCATGACTGCACAAAAGAAATGGCTGATCCGGTTTTTTGCGCTCCTTCTCGCCCTGTGCGTTCTGTGCGCCGCAACCGTGGCCGCGGTCGATCCGTTCTGCTATTACCGCCTGACCGACCGGCCGTATTTTGCCAACATTTTTTTCTTCAGCCCGGGCATGATCCGGCACTCGGATTATGAAACGGTGCTGCTGGGCTCCTCCATGGCGCTGCATTTCGACCCGGATCTTATCGACGAGGCGCTGCACACAAAAACGCTGAAGATCTGCGAAAACGGCATGAACGTGACCGAGCTGAAAAACCTGCTCGCCGCCTGCCGCTGTGCCGGGCGCGCCAAGCGTTACCTGATCTGTCTGGATATGGATTATTACCGCTTTACCGAGCCGCCCGCATCCAAATATCCGGTCTATCTGCTGAATCAGACGAAGCTGGACGATTTCAAATACTGGTTCAATTTTGACGTGTGGACCAAGTATCTGCCGCTCGACGCGGCGTCCCTTGTGACAAAAGCCGAAGGCACGGCGGCGCAGCGCTACCGCCGCATCGGCCTGTTGAAATCGACCGAGGGCTACAACGAAGAGACCGCGCTCCACCTCATCCGGCTCAACCGGCCAAACGGTTCGCTCAGCCGTCAGGCGCGCGCCGAATTGGAGGCGATGATCCCGAACTTTGACGAAATGCTGCAGGAGCATCTGGCCAAATTCGACAAGGACACGCAGCTCGTGCTGTTCCTGCCGCCCATGTCCGCGGGCCGGTGGTACCTGTACACGCTCAACGACGCCACGCATTATTTTTACGAGATGCGCGAGCACATTGCCGAAGCGGTCGCGCCGTATGACAACATCACGCTCTATGATTTTCAAAGCTGCGACTTCACCAACGACCTTTCGCTTTACCGCGACGCGCTCCATTACAACTACACCATCAACGATTATATGACCCGCGAATTTGCAAAGCCGGATCATGTGGCGACGCCGGAAACGGTGAAGGCTGCCAACAGGCAGATCGCCGAAAATATAGAACGCTTTGCCGCGCAATACGGCGAACGGCTCAAATAACGGTTCCGGGCAGATTCAAACGCACGGTGCGATCTCACAAAGGATCACACCGTGCGCTGTTTTTTAAGGGAGCTTCATCAGGATCGGCATCACGCCCTGCGGTGTAATATCGACCACGCCGTATTCGCCCTGATGCACGCTGCCCGGGTTCATCAGCCACACGCCGTCGCGGTAAACTGTCACAGCCCGGTGGGTGTGGCCGTATAATACCAGTGAGGCGCCGAACGCCCGCGCCTTCTCCCACAGCACACTGTCGGTGTATTTGACCGATTCCGCGTGGCCGTGGCAGGCGTAAAACCCAACGCCGCCCAGATCGCCGTGCAGCGAAAGCGGCAGCTCGCTGCCAAAATCGCAGTTGCCGCGCACCTGCAGCGTGATCCGGCCGGGCAGGTTTTCCAGCCCCTCCATGTCGCGCGCGCCGTCGCCCAGGTGAAGGATGTATTTTGCCTGCGGCTGCGCGTCAACGGCCCGGAGCAGCCGCCAGCGGTCGCCATGAGAATCGGAAAGCACCAGCACGCGCATCATAATTCCTCCGTTTCACGCATAACATAAAAGTGATTTCTGTGTCTATTATACTAAGCGAAAAAGGTGATTGCAATGAGCGGTAAAAATTTTTCGCCCGAACAGCTTTTGCGGCTGCTGCAAAACAGCAAAAGCGAGCAGGAAAACCAGAACCTGGCGGAAGACGTGTTCAACAACCAGCTCAGCGCCGAGCAGCGCAGGCGCATTGAAGCCGTGCTGCGCGACAAAGAGGCGCTCAACCGCCTGCTGGCGGGCGAGCAGGCGCAAAAGCTGCTCAGGCGGTTCGGGCCGAAGGCATGAGCGAGCCTGATCTGAGCAGCCTCCTCTCCTCTTTAACGCCCGACGACATGGCGCATTTGAGCGACATGGCGCAGCAGCTGTTCGGCGCGCAGGGGCAGGAACCGCCGCCCGCGCCCGAACCGAGCGCGCCGCCGCTCGGGGGCGTTGACCCGGAGGTGATGAGCAAGCTGATGAAAATTCTGCCGCTGCTGCAGCAGGGCGGCGACAGCGAGCGGGCGCAGCTGATCCGGGCGCTCCGGCCCCTGCTCAGCCAAAGCCGCCGCCGGAAGGCCGACGAAGCGCTGCGCCTGCTGCGGCTCATCGAGGTGATCCCGCTGCTGGGGCAGGCGGGGATCGATTTGTTTTGAGGTGGAACGATGGAGCGGGAACCGATGCAAAGGGAACAAACGGCAAACACGGTTTCGCACGCGCGCCTGTTCCGCCGTTCCCCGCCGCAGCCTCAGCCGGATGACGACGCGCTGCTGCTGTTGGGGCTGGCGCTCGTTTTGCTGACCGACCGCGCGGATATGCTCAGCGTAATGGCGCTGCTGTATATCCTGATGTAAACGCGTAAAAAAGAAAAAAGCGAAAAACACTTGACAAGCCTTTTTTTATATGGTAACATAACTTGCGCACAAGGAGAGATACCGAAGTGGTTATAACGGAACGGTCTTGAAAACCGTCGTATGGAAACATACCGTGGGTTCGAATCCCACTCTCTCCGCCACTGAAAATGTCAGTCCTTCTGTTTTTGATAAATCAATTGCATAACGAGAAGACGTTAACCAAATGGAGAAGTACTCAAGTTGGTGACGAGGCGCCCCTGCTAAGGGCGTAGGTCGGGAAACCGGCGCGGGAGTTCGAGT
>CADBPL010000075.1 GCA_902796535.1 Oscillospiraceae bacterium | reverse complement strand
GAAGCGCTGCGCCGAGCTGGGCGTGAACACCGTGCTTTCCACCGTGTGGGCCGAAGGCGGCAAGGGCGGCGAAGACCTTGCGCGCGAGGTGGTGCGCCTGTGCGAAGAAGAACAGGGCGACTTCACGTTCTCCTATGAACTGGACAGCACGATCACCGAAAAGATCGAAGCGGTCGTGAAAAAGATTTATGGCGGCGACGGCGTCAACATCCTGCCCGCCGCGCAAAAGCAGATCGAGCGCCTCGAGCAGCTCGGTTACGGCAGCTGCCCCATCTGCGTGGCCAAAACGCAGTACAGCTTTTCCGACGATCCGGCCAAGCTCGGCGCGCCCGAGGGCTTTACCGTCACGGTCAAAAACGTCAAAATTTCCGCCGGCGCGGGCTTCATCGTCGTGCTCACCGGCGACATCATGACCATGCCCGGCCTGCCCAAATCGCCCGCCGCCGAACGCATCGACGTGGACGAAAACGGCAAGATCTCCGGTTTGTTCTGATATTTCATTGGTGTATTTTTCCAGGCTTCCTCGCTAAGAGGGAGCCTTTTTGTTTTGGCGGCTCGCAAAAACGCAGGCGCTGCCGATTGGCTCGAAAGCGTCGAAACAGCCTTTCCTTGGGGGAAGGCGCCCCGCAGAGGCGGATGAGGAAAAACACCGCCAACATATGCCAGCCGTTGGCAACAGAAAACAGCGTCCCCTTCCCTCATCAGTCAGCCTTACGGCTGACAGCTTCCCCAAGGGAAGCCTTGACAGCACGCAAGAATGCAAGCTGCCGGTTGACCCGCAGTGTTCGGTTGGTTTCGTAGGGACGGCACATATGCCGTCCGCCGTGAAAGCGAAATGCTGTTCCCGGCGATGCAGTCAGTTCCCGGCCAATCAGCTTTCGGCTATCTGCTATCAGCTATCGGCTTCAATAAGTGGCGTTTTATTCTTGCAAATTTTCCCGCAATGTGCTATGATGAATCTGCCAAACAAATTCAATATGATTCTCATTACGTAGTGTGTATTTTTATCTCTATCGGTAAAAATTCAGGCTCTATTTTGACATGCTACGTTGTGAGATGTTAGAATTTGTTTGGCGACAGTTGGAGCTTGCGTTTTTCGGTGCGCAGCTTCCGGCTGCGCACTTTTTTATTTTGGCGTGTTGCAAATCCGGCTGCAATGTGCTATAATCAACTTGCGACACAAACTGAATAATTACGATAAGTGCACGTGTTTTTGTTTCGGCAAAAATGCATGCTCTCTTCACGTGCAATTTATCGTATGAGAAGGTTTGTGTCGCAGCAATTGGAGCTATGCGTTTTTCGGTGCGTAGCTTCCGGCTGCGCACTTTTTTATTTGGGGGAATTTATATGAAAACTATAACCAAACGTCTATTTTCAATGCTTTTATGTTTTGCTCTGTGCTTTTCCCTTTTGGGACACAGTGGCTTTTCAACGGAATCACAAGCCATGAGCTCGGCTCAACTGGCAAGCAGGATTGAGGATCTGTGCAGAAAGCTCGGAATCAGTAACCCAAACATCTATTCTTCCACCACGCAAACCGGTATTTATTTTACAACCGACAAACGGGCAGCAACAAGCGATTATGACGATCGTACCTATAATTATAATGTCGCACAATCCTCCTGGTTTGTTCAAGAATTCGGAAGCGGTACGGGCAGCCACACCTTCAGCGGTGGGAAAACCTGCAACGGTTTTGCCAAAGTCGCTCAATGGTATATCTACAGCGGCGACCCGAATCAAAGTGTTCCGGTCACGTGGACGGGACTTCAATCCTCAAACAAAGCGAACGCGGCCAAATGCTCCATGGGCGACAGGCTGTCGTTCGGTAGCGACGATCATCATCAGGCGATTTTTCTTGGATATAATGATACAGGCTTTATTGTTTTAGACAGCAATTATGTGGTTAGCCCGTCAAACATCGTAGCGATTCACGTTATTCCTTACAGCTATCGGTCTACCTTTGATATAGGAAAAAGCGCTTATGGCGGTGAACCCGTTCCAATTTACGTCGACCTCGGTGATGGTTTTTACGCATACATCATAAAGCAGGAAACATGGAAGCATTTGGAAAACACAGGTTCAAATGTGCAGTTAGCTGTCGGCGGGAATGATAGTTTTAATCCAAAACAGATTTGGCGATTTAATCGTCAATCTGATGGCTCATACATAATCAAAAATATGTATGATGACAAATGCTTGGATGTTCTTGGTGCGGGAACCGATAATGATACAAATATCTATACTTATCCAGAAAGCAATGTGGTTAATCAAAAGTTTTTCATCGTACCAAATGGTCAAGGCTATTATATTCAGGCGGCTTATTGTGAAAAAGTTATTGACGTGTCAGGCAATTCAAACGAACCCGGGGCGAATATCGTTCTTTACGATAAAAACGACACAGGAGCGCAACGATTCGATATTTATAGGTTGACAACTGACGGTACCACTTTTGTTAAACCGGCAAGGCCAACAGCATCAAATATCATTTCCACATCACAAGTTGGTAAAACCGTGACTCTTACATGGAGCAAATCAAACCTTAATGATTCAAAATTTGACTCTCGAGAATACGATATTAGAATATGGAAAGGAAACACAGTGAGCGGTTCCACTTATACTGGAAAAGGAAGCGTGAGCGGTACTTCATATAGTTTTAATCTGCCTGCTGGAACATACACTGCCAATATTGCATCGGTTAACAGCAAATTCTATGAGTGGTATACTTTTGGTTCTGACTACACATTTACGGTTCAAGAACCAGAGCATACGGTCGAATTCAATCCCAACGGCGGTATCGTAATGCCGACATCCAAAGTTGTGACCAATGATACCCCCTATGGTGCCCTGCCTACTCCGACCAGAGACGGTTATGCCTTTGAAGGGTGGTATAACTATGTATATAACGGCGGGGGTTTTGAAGAAGGAAAAGTGGATGGAGATTACGTCGCTCTGGGCAGAGAATACATGTTTACGGATAAACTTTCTGTACATATTGAAGCATACCAAAGCGATTGGAGTACCTTTGACGACCAGTTGATTTCCTGCACCGAAGGCGGCGGTTGGAATATAGGTAGTTTTCTGGATTCCGGCGGTGGCTTAGCTGTGTATATTGACGGTGTTGGTTATCAAAAAGTCCTGATAGATTATCAATCTTTGTCAAACGGCTGGCACTCCTTTGATCTGGTATTTGACGGCAGCAATCTGATTGGTTATGTCGACGGTGTGGAAAAAGGCCGCGTTGTCACCGGCGGAACAAGAATCAAGTATAATGCGGTCAATGGTATTTTTATCGGCGCGGAAGCCGGAGACAACACAACCGAACCTAACAATCAATACTTCACTGGTGAGATCGGCTGTGTGCTGATCAGCCATTCCGACACAATTTGTGGCTCCATCACAAGTGAAAGTATTGTCACAAGCAATAAAGTATTATATGCAAAGTGGTCGCCAAACCCTTACACGGTCAAATTCAACGGCAACGGTGCGACAAGCGGCAGCATGAGCAATCAGGCGTTCACCTATGACGTGGCGCAGAATCTGACCGCAAACGCGTTACAGCGCAAATACACCGTGACCTACAACTACAATGGCGCGACGGGCGGCAATTCTGCCTCGACCGCTACGGCGACCGCGACCTTTAACGGCTGGTCGACCTCGGCCGACGGCGCGAAGATCTACAACGATAAAGCCAGTGTCAAAAACCTTGCCACAAGCGGCACGTATAATCTTTATGCCAACTGGACGCTCGGCACGGTCACCCTGCCCACCCCGACCCGAACCGGCTACACCTTCGCCGGGTGGAACACCAATGCCGACGGCAGCGGAACAAATTACGCGGCTGGCGCCAGCTACAAACCGACCGCAAATTCAACGCTTTACGCCAAGTGGACATCCAGTACCTACTCCATCAAATTCAACGGCAACGGCGCAACAAGCGGGAGCATGAGCAATCAGGCGTTCACCTATGACGTTGCGCAAAACCTGACTGCGAACGCATTCCAGCGCAAATACACCGTGACGTACAACTATAACTACTCCGGTTCGACCAATTCGACCGCCACGGCGACCGCGACCTTTAACGGCTGGGCGACCTCGGCCGACGGCGCAAAGGTTTACAACGACAAGCAAAGCGTCAAAAATCTCGCCACAAGCGGCACGTATAATCTTTATGCCAACTGGACGCTCGGCACGGTCACGCTGCCAACCCCGACCCGTACCGGCTACACCTTCGCCGGGTGGAACACCAAGGCCGACGGCACGGGCACGAATTACGCGGCGGGCGCAAGCTACAAACCGACCGCGAATTCAACACTTTATGCCAAGTGGACGGCGAATCAGTACACCGTGACCTTTAACGCCAACGGCGGCTCGTGCGATACGGCAAGCAAAACGGTCACGTATAATGCCGCTTACGGTGATTTGCCGACTGCCACAAAGACCGGCTACACTTTTATGGGCTGGTACACAGCGGCGTCCGGCGGCAGCAAGGTGACCAAAACAACGACTGTAACCGCACAAGCCCATACGCTTTACGCCCAGTGGCAGGCCAACAAGTATGCGGTGATCCTCCGCAATCCGGCGCAGGAAACGCTGACGACTCTTTCACCGACCTATACGGCGGTGAGCAATCAAACGGTCGGAACACTGACTTGGTCGTGCACAACAGACGGCGTCTTTACGCTCAACGGCACGTCGACAGAAGCACGACAGAATATCACGGGTATTCGGCTGCCTGTCGAGACGGTGGCGGGCGAAGTTTATCAGGTGGCGATCACAAAGGTTGGCGGTTCGCTGGCTGGTGGTATGTTACTTGCAGATTTGTCTGAGGACGGTAATCAGCGTTTGAATGGGCTGCTGCAAGCCGGACAGAATCTCTCTGTCGCTGACCGACAGACTACCAATACAAACACCGCAGGAGATTCAGCAGTAAACCATTGGGCAATCTACCAAACAACGAACAATATTCTTCCGCGCTATATTACCCTCTGGGTCTGGGTTCCCAGCGACAGCAGCGGCTTCAGCGCGCAGAACTATCAGTTCAAAATCACCGTGAAAAAGGTCAACGGCGCAACGAGCAGGATCGTGACTTATGATTCCACGCTCGGCACATTGCCGACGCCGACCCGCACCGGCTACGCCTTGAAGGGCTGGTTCACGGCAACGAGCGACGGTACACAGGTAACAGCAAGCACTACGTTTACCGGTACGAACACGACGAAATATTACGCGCAGTGGACAGCCAACACCTATTCCGTCAAATTCAACGTCAACGGCGCGACGAGCGGCAGCATGAGCAATCAGGCGTTCACCTATGACGTGGCGCAGAACCTGACCGCGAATGCGTTCAAACGCGCCTATACGGTGACTTACAACTACAACTACTCCGGCTCAACCAATTCGACCGCCACGGCGGCCGCGACCTTTAACGGCTGGGCGACCTCGGCAGACGGCGCGAAGGTTTACAACGATAAAGCCAGTGTCAAAAACCTCGCCACGAGCGGCACGTATAATCTTTATGCCAACTGGACGCTTGGCTCGGTCACCCTGCCGACCCCGACCCGAACCGGCTACTCCTTCGCCGGGTGGAACACCAAGGCCGACGGCACGGGCACGAATTACGCGGCTGGAACGAACTACAAACCGACCGCGAATTCAACACTTTATGCCAAGTGGACGTCCAGTACCTACTCCGTCAAATTCAACGTCAACGGCGCGACGAGCGGCAGCATGAGCAATCAGGCGTTCACCTATGATGTGGCGCAAAACCTGACCGCGAACGCGTTCAAACGCGCCTATACCGTAACATACAACTACAACTATTCCGGCTCGACCAATTCGACCGCTACGGCGACCGCGTCCTTCAACGGCTGGGCGACCTCGGTCGACGGCGCAAAGGTTTACAACGACAAGCAAAGCGTGAAGAATCTTGCCACGAGCGGCACGTATAATCTCTACGCCAGCTGGACGCTCGGCACGGTCACGCTGCCCACCCCGACCCGAACCGGCTACACCTTCGCCGGGTGGAACACCAAGGCCGACGGCACAGGCACGAATTACGCGGCTGGAACGAGCTACAAACCGACCGCAAATTCAACGCTTTACGCCAAGTGGACGGCCAACCCGCCGGTGATCACGCCGGTTTCCGGCGCGGCGATCAACAGCCAGACCCATCAGATCACCGGTCTGACGGCGGGCGGCACATCGGCAGGATTTGAGCAGAACTATGTTTCCGTCAGCGGCGGCTCGTTTGCCTATGAATACCCCACCGCAAAGCAAGTGATGGGCACGGGCACGAAAATTAAAGTCTACAACATCGAACAGACACTCGTTGACACCTACACCGTCGTGATCTTCGGCGATATTGACGGCGACGGCTGGTATGACGGCACGGACGCGTATTTTGTGCGCCTTGTGGCAAACGGGCTGATTGCACGATCGGCTTTGACCGACGCGCAGCTTGTCGCGTGCGACGCGAACCACGACGGCACGATTGACGCGGCTGATGTGAATCTGATCGAAAAAGCGGGGCTGCTTTTGGCACAGGTTGACCAAACGCTTCCGAGTGAGGAGCTGCAAACCAACAGCGCCTACCTTGAATACTGTGGCTTGATCGATCAGAGCTTTGAAATCGTCGAACCCGAGCAACCGGTTGCCGAGCAGACGAACACCGAGCAACCGGCGCAAATCGTCGAACCCCAGCTCGCCGCGCAATCCGTTTTGGCGTGGGTCAGAACCATGTTCCAAATCGTTTTGAACTGGCTTCTGCGCGTGTTCTGAACGCCCTCCGTCACGGTTGAAGGCTGATACGGCTCGCAAGAATGCGAGCCCTACACCATAACATCAACATGACCGGTTGGCCTGAAACGCTCGGCCGATTCGTAGGGTCGGCATTCTTGCCGACCGCCGTAACCGAGAAATGACGCTGAAAAAGTGCCAGTAATGGCTCCCTCCAAGAGAGAGCCTGAACCAAACCCAAGCGCAGGCTTCTCCTTTTCGGAGCGGCCTGTGCTTTTTTGTCGGTTCTGTTTGCGCGATTGTGCAACAATAGTGCTTTTCTTTTCCGCTCTATTGTGCTATACTGACCTCATCAGACTCCCACAAAGGCGGTGAAAAAATGAAACCGTTTTCCCGGCTGCACCCGGCGGTGCTGTTTCTCTATTTCTGCGCCGTGCTGGGGGTCACGATGTTCTGCCTGAATCCGGCGGTGCAGCTTGTTTCGCTGGGCGGGGCGCTGCTGCTGAGCCTGATCGTCGGCGGCGCGAACAAGCGCCTTTTTCTGCCGCTGGCAATGATCCCGCTGGGCGGGCTGATCAACCCCGTTTTCAGCCACCACGGGCAAACGATTTTGTTTTTTCTCAACAACAACCCCGTTACCCTGCAGGCCGTTTACTACGGGCTGACCATGGGCGGCACGGTCTGCGCCGCGCTGTTCTGGCTGAGCTGTTTTGCGCAGATCATGTCCAGCGACAAGCTGCTGTGTGTGTTCGGGCGCATTTCGCCCAAGCTGGCGCTCATGCTCTCGCTGATCCTGCGTTTCGTGCCGCTCCTGTCCCGCCGCAGCAGAGAAAGCCGCGAGGCGCTGCAGGCCATGGGTCTGTTCCGCGAGGACAATTTCTTTGTGAAGTTGCGCAGCCGGGCGCGGGTGTTTTTCGCCGTGGCGGCTTCCGCGCTGGAAAACGGCATCATCACCGCCGACAGCATGGAGGCGCGCGGCTATTCCATCGGGCGGCGCACGGCTTATTCCACCTTTCGCTTCACTGTTTTTGACGGCGTTTTTGCCGCCGTTTC
>CADBPL010000074.1 GCA_902796535.1 Oscillospiraceae bacterium | reverse complement strand
GATCGCTAAACCGTCCATTTCGCATAGAGCAGCGACGCGCGGTCGTCGCCCTTCACGCGGGCGTAGTAAACGGTGAAGATCGTGCCGTCGGGCTGCACGACGCTGGCGGGGTAGCCGATGTCGCTGCCGCCGCAGGCGGCGAGCATGAGCTCGTCTTCGCCGACCTCGCCTTCGGGCGAAACGATGCGGGCGTAAATGCCGTAGGGCTCAATGCGGCGGGCATAGGTCAGCGCGGCGCGGCCGTCGGGCAGCGGGCACAGGTGCGGGGGCGAACCGCAAATGCCGGTCTGCTCCCACCGGCTCCAGGTTTTGCCGCCGTCGGCCGAGATCGTTTTCATAATGGTGAAATAGTGGTCGTTTTCGGTCAGATGCGAACGGAACATCGCCAGAATTCTGCCGTCGGGCAATTCGCAGCAGTGCACCTCGTGGAACGTTTCACTGCCGAAGCCCGCGGGATAGGGACATTCGCCGTTTTTTTCAAAGGTCTCGCCGCCGTCGCGGCTGACGTAGGAAACAAACTGCCGGTCGCGTTCCCCGCCGTAGAACAGCTCCTTGCCAAGGTAAAACACCGTGCCGTCTTTGAGCAGGATCGGGCCGTGCGTGCTGTGGATGGGAATGTGCTTTTTTTCGCCCGCCTTTTCACCGTATTCGGTCAGGATCTTGTAAAAGCAGCCGCCGTTTTTGAATTCGTCGGGGATCTGACCGTAATGCCTGAGCAGCCCCAGCCCGGCCTCGCCGCTGTCGCCGTAGAGCCAGTCCTTAAAATCCGTCAGATAGGTTTCGGTCGGGTGCGAACAGCAGGTGACCAGCATTTTGCCGCCGCCCAGATAGAGCAGGCCGGGGTCGCGGTCATCCAGAAAGCTGTCCTCCACAATAACGGGCAGCGAAAAGCTCTCGCCGCCGTCGCGGCTTTTGAACAGCAGAATTTTGCCGAAGGGGCACATGTGCCCCATGCGCCCGCCGGAGCAGACCACATAGATCACGCCCGCTTCGTCAATGCACGCGGTCGGCCACGCGTGGTAGCCGAAAAAGGTGTCGGGCTTGCGGGAAACGACGCCCTGTTTGATGACTTTCATATTGACCTCCTGTGCAGAAGTGTTTTTGGAAAAAGGCGGTATGGTTTTATTATAAAAAAATCTTTCGCCGTATGCAATGGGTTTGCCGGATTTTGTCCTCGTTCCGTTTGCCGGATTTTGTCCTCGTCCCGCCGCTAAGGAAGAAGCCGTGAAATAAGCAGACAAGTCTTTGCTGAGGATATACAAACCGATCATAATGTGATATGATTCGTTTAAGAAACGATTATTCATATGTGAAAAGAAACACAAGTTTTCAATGGAGGCGATTACCATGACTTCACCGATTTTGATTCTCGGCCCCATGGCCAGCGAGATCGACGCGCTCACGGCGGCGCTGAGCGAACCGCAGCCGGTCACGCTCGGCGGTTACGGCGGCACGGCGGGGCTGCTCGACGGCGTGCCGGTGGTGACGGTGCGCTGCCTGATCGGCATGGTGCACGCCGCGGCGGCCACGGCTTTGGCGGCCGTGCGCTTTCAGCCGCGCTGCGTGATCATTCAGGGCACCTGCGGGGCGCATGACCCGACTTTGCACCGCGGCGATCTGGTGATCGGCTCGTCGATGATCGAAACGGGCAGCTATTATGCGCCCCACCGCGACGCGGGCGCGGGCAGCGACTGGTTTGCCTACACCTTCCCCGGCGTTCAGATCCCGGCTGACGGCGGCTCGGAACGTGCGCGCAGACTGCCGAGCGATCCCGCGCTGGTGAAGCTTGCTGAAGCGCTGCCGTATGAACACGGCGTGAAAAGAACCGGCACGATCGGTAGCGGCGACGTCTGGAACCGCGAGCTGGACGTGATCGACCGCCTGCACCGGGAACACGGTTCCCTATGTGAAGAAATGGAGGGCTTCGCCGTGGCGCAGGTGTGCCGGATGCTCGGCGTGCCGATGCTTAACGTGCGCGTGGTGGGCAACAGCGAGTGGTATCCGGACGAGGACGAGCTTGACGAAAGCGTCGGCGTTTGGTGTCAGGAATTCTGCCGCCGTCTGGCTGCGGCAATCGACCGCTCGTTCGGAAACGAGAAAAAGCAGTAAACATAGAATTACGCAACAATTGCGTGTTTATTCCCAAAAAAATACGCAACTTTTGCGTATTTTGCTTGCGTATATTTGTTCTCTGTGGTATCATTCTACCAGAGAGGTGAGAAAAATGACGCTGAAGGAATTGAGAAAAGAAAAAAAGCTGACGCAAATCGAATGCGCCGCTTATCTCGGGATACCGGTTCGCACCTATCAGAACTATGAAACGGATGAAAAAAAGAGCACCTCATTGAAGTATCTGTATATGCTGCAGAAGCTGGAGCAATACGGGCTCGTAGACGAGAGCCATGGGGTGCTGAGCCTCCAAACGATCCGGGAAATCTGCGGGGACGTCTTTGCCGATTACAACGTGACATACGGTTATCTTTTCGGTTCTTATGCCAAAGGCAAAGCGACGGAAACCAGCGACGTCGATCTTCTGCTCTCAACTGCCGAGACGGGGATGCGGTTTTTTGAACTGGTTGAAGCGCTGCGGGAAAGGTTAAAGAAAAAAGTGGACGTTTTGAACCGTGAACAGCTCAAGCAAAACGACGCGCTGCTGGATGAGATCCTGAAGGATGGGATTAAGATTTATGGATAACGTAAAAGACGATGAATATTATGTGAAAAAGATCATATCGGATCTGTCGTTTGTTTTGCTGCACACGAAGGGCTTATCAAAGGAACAGTTTGCCGACAACGAAGTGTTGATCGACTCGGTGCTGTTTCGCATGATACAGGTTTCGGAGAATTCCGACCGACTCTCGGCAGCGTTTCGGGAAAGGCACGGCGAAATTCCGTGGCGAGCCATGCGGGGGCTGCGCAATCGCATCGTGCATGACTACGGCAAGGTTGATCTGACTGTCATTTATGAAACAGTGGTTTATGATCTGCCGCTGCTTTTGCGGGAACTGGAGCATGCTTCTGCGGATTAAAGCAACAGCGAGTGGCACGCCGGGGAAGAGTTTGACGAGAGCGTCGGGCGTTGGTGCCAGGAATTCTGCCGCCGTCTGGCTGCGGCAATCGACCGCTTGTTCGGAAAAGAATCATAAAATCAAAAGAAAAAGGGGCGCGCTGCAAAACACGGCCAACGGGTATTCCGTGGCGGTTTGCAGCGCGCCCGTGCGATATTTTTTTACGGGATGAGCGATAGAGCCTGCCGGAGGCGGGATTTGCTCCGAAAAACAAACGGTCTGACCCGCTAACGGCTTTCAGGAGATGCTGTCAAGGTGTTTCACCAGCGGCGCGTTGCGGGTGGCGGAAACGTTGTTGAGGTAGATCACATCCTGAATGTCATTGGCTTTGACGAAGCTTGTCAGATTTCCCTTCCAGTAGCGGTAGTCAATGACGTGGATCTCGCTGTAATTCGCAACCAGAAACGGCACGAACGCGTTGCCGAACGATTCCTTGACGACCACGCAGGAGGAGCCGTCGGCCACGGCGGGGTTGCTGATGTGGCAATAGGGGTTATCGCCGCCGATAAACGTGTTGTAAAGCGAGCTGCGTGCCCATTTGGAAACGTCGGTGACGATGTTCCACTTGATTTTCTGCCCGTTTTTGTTGGTGTACTCCATCTCGTTGGTCGATTTCGGCTCATAGGCGTAGACAACGTCGGGGTTTTTGGTCAGCGCTTTTCGTTTGCCGGAATCGGTGTAAAACGCGCCGATAAAATTGTCGAACCGGCGCTCGGTGAATTCCTCCAGCTCAGCCGCGCGGATACCGGCCGCCGCCGCGTATTCGCGGTAGGCGTAGTAGGCGCCCAGCGCCGTCCAGTGATGGTCGGTGCGGAAATAGACGTATTCCTTGCGGTGGGCGCGCAACGAATCGAACGCGTTGACCGTGACGCAGTTGGAGGACATGGCGGCGTAAATGGTTTCGATCGCCTTTTTTTGGTCGCCGGTCAGGCCGCTCAGGCGCTGGCGCACGGGGTCGGAAAGCGTAATATCCATGCTCGTGGGCACGATGATATCGAACACGCGCGCCGTCCCGCTCAGGGAATCTGCCGCCCGGCTGACAGCGGAAACGTAACGGTTCGCCGTCGTCTGGGAAAAGCTGTAGTATTCGTAAGCGGCGTCATCCACGATCAAAACCGAGGAGAGCTTTTGGATCAGCGAATCGTCCACGTCTTCATCAGGCGGTTCGGTCGGCGCTTCGGTCGGCGCCTCGGTCGGCGCGGGCGCGCTCGTTTCGGTTGCCGCCGGGGCGGCCGGCTTTTTGCCGGGCAGTCTGACAAGCCCGGAAAGGCCGAGCAGGAACGCGCCTGCGGTTGCGGCAAGGAACAGGAGAATCAGAAGGATCACCGTTACGATCTTTGCCGCTTTCTTTTTTGCCGGCGTTTCCTCCGGCGCGGGCTGCCCGGCCGCCAACGGCGCTTCAAGCAGCTCGTCTTCCTCGATTCGGTCGTATTTGTTATCCATGTTTTTTTCTCCGAAAGATCATGCTCGCGCGCAGCGGCCCGCCGCCCGGTTATTCAACCGGCAGGGCGCACGGCAGGGTGATGCCGTTGCCGTTCTGGTCGGGGAACGGGGTCAGGTCATCGTCGCGCACGGCGTCGCGCTCTTCCTTCACGCGGAAATCGGGAACCTTCAGGTTTTCGCCGTGGTTCAGGCAGCTGCGCCAGCCGAGAATGGCGGTGGCGGACATGGCCGCGGAACGGTAAACGTCGAAAAACGGCTGTTCCCCGCGCAGGAAGCAGGCCTTGATGTTTTGCACCACCCAGTAATCGCCGCCGCCGTGACCGGCAGCCTTGGCTTTTTCGCCCTCTTCGCCCAGGTCGGCCAGATCGGCCGGCAGGATCGAAACCTGCTCTTCGTCTTCGGGCTTGGTGTGGTGGAAATAAAACTTTCTCACTTTATCGTTGGCAAAGCTGCTGGCCCACTCCACGCTCGCGCGGTCGCCCACCACGCGGTAGCGGCTGTAATCGCTGGCCATGGCGGTGCAGCCCGTGCAGCGCGCGATCATGCCG
>CADBPL010000073.1 GCA_902796535.1 Oscillospiraceae bacterium | reverse complement strand
GAGTGGACGTTCAATTTCCAAACCGATTTCCGTCAGAACATTATTTACTGTGCGCGTGATCTGGCTGAACTGGTCAAGGGCGCCAAGACGCAGACCGGTCAGGAGCAGGTCAATCTGATCGCGGTCAGCCATGGCGGTCAGGTCACTTCCACCTACCTTGCCATGTGCGCCATTGCCGCCAAGGGCGGCGCCGAAGCGCGCGAAATGGCCGATCAGCTGGGGCTGACGGTGGATGAGGTGACGCAGCTGTTTGACGCGAACGATATTCACAACGCCGTGCTCACCGTGCCCGCCACCGGCGGCGCGCTGCTGGCCTATGACGCCTTGGCCGACATCGTGAAATTTGACGAACTGACGCTACTGTATTTCATCGAAAACGGCAACATGATGGAAATTGACATGCACTGGCTGTTTGCGGCGCAGCAGCTCGGATTTGTGGATGATCTGATCCATTACCTCCTGCCTCACGTCATGCGCGTGATCGGGCATTGGGGCAGCATTTGGGATTTTGTTCCGCTGGAAAAATATGACGACGTCAAGAAGCAGGCGGCGAGCGAACGCTTCCTGAGATCCGACGTGATCGCGCGAAGCGATTATTTCCACTATTCCATTCTCAGCCATCTGGCGGAAGACCTGCAGGCGGTCGACGCCATGGGCGTAAACGTCTATTTCATCGCCGGCGGCGGCGTGCCGAGCGTTACCGGCACACAGGAAAGCTCCGACGCCATTATTCCGCTCAGCGGCGCCACAGGCGCAACGCTCGCACCGTTCGGCAGCCGTTTCTCCAACGGTTATCACACCCTGAACACGCAGTGCAGCGATCCGTCGCACAACCACCTTTCCCCCGCAATGGATATCGATATGTCCACCGGCTATCTGCCCGAAACCACCTTTATCGTCAACCGCCTGTTCCACGGCATGACCTATAAAGACATCTACACGAGAACCTTGATGAAGATGCTCGTGGAAAGCGACGAAAAAATCACCGTGTTTGACAAAAAAGAATACCCGCAGTTCCATGAATCCATGAACGTGTGCGAATCGGTCTATGCCGAATTCGGCACGTCAAGAACCGGCTTTGTCGGTGCGGACGACCACACGCTGGTGGTGAAGAACCTTTCGCATGAAAGCAAAATGAAACTGCTTTCGGTTTCGACCGACAACCCGAACCTGCGTTTTTCCGCCAAACAGATCATCGGCAAGACCATTGATCCACAGGGTGAGATCACGCTTGACGTGACCGGCACGGTTCAGCAAAAGAGTCTGGAAACCACGCACGTCACCGTTTCTTACTGTCTGGTCGGCTCCTATACGCCCGTGAACGAAAAGACCTTCACCTTCACCGTTATGAACGGGGCTGCCGATGCGTATGACGAAGCCCATCCATACACGGAAGCCGGCACCCCCGCGCAGCTGAGTCAGGCCCGCCTTTCCCGCTCCCTGCCGGGGCGGCTGCTGACCAAAACCGATCTCGGCGCTGTTGCAGTGCTGTTCTGGCGCATCTTTGACAGCGGCCTGCGCCTTGTTTTTCAGCGATAAACCGGCCCGCCCGTTCAGTTGATTTTCATAAGCATCGAGGAAAACATAAATGAAACGATTTCACAAAGCCCTTGCCAAACCCTGGGCAGCCAACACCTTTGCCGCCTGCTGCGCGGTCTTGCTGTATCTGGTTTTAAGCAACCTGCCGGCGATCGGAAAAGAGATCGGAACCGTCCTGCACGCGGTCTCGCCCATCTTCATCGGCGCGATCGTCGCCTATCTGGTCAATCCGCTGGGTGATTTTTTCGAGAAAAAAGTTTTTAAAAAAATAAAAAAAGACAGCACACGCCATTCTGTCGGCGTGATCTGCGCCATCATCTGCTTTATTCTGTTTGTGGCGCTGCTGCTGGTGGCGCTGATCCCCTCGCTGATCAAAAGCATTTCCAACCTGATTGCCAACTGGGGCAAATACACCGCCATGGCCGGCACTCTTCTCAAAAAGGTGGAAGCTTTTGCGCTGGCGCACAACCTCAAGGTCAACCTGACCGACCTGGAAAAACACATCGGCAACGCGATGAATTCCCTGCTCGGCGCGATCAAAAACAATTCCAAAGCCATTCTTGACGCGCTCGGCAACATCGGAACGAGCATTTCCAACTGGGTCATCGGCATCCTGTTCGGCTTCTGCTTCCTGTTCTCGGAGAACACAATTGTAAAAGGCCTGCAGAAGATCCGCGGCGCTCTCTGGAAAAAAGACTCGCTCGAGCGCCACGACAAGCTGCTCAACCACTGCAACAACATTTTCATCCGCTACGTCGGCTGCACGCTGCTTGACGCGCTGATCGTCGGCACGCTCGCGCTGGTTTTTATGCTCATCATGAAAATCCCCTATGCGCCGCTGATTGCCAGCATTGTGGCCATCACCAACATTTTGCCGACCTTCGGCCCGATGATCGGCACCGGCATCGGCATCTTCTTCTTAGTGCTCGATAAACCGCTGAACGCGCTGATCTTCTTCATTTTCATGTGCGTTGTGCAGGCGCTCGACGGCATGGTGCTCAAACCCATCCTGTTCAAGGATTCGCTCGGCATCCCGGCCGCGTGGACGTTGGTGCTCATCATCATCGGCGGCAAAATCGCGGGCATCGTGGGCATTCTGCTCTCGATCCCCTTCGGCGCCATCTTTACGATCGTCTATCAGGAAACGATCCTGCCCAAGCTGGAAAGCCGAAATGAAAAAATCAACGGCGGCAAGCCGCCCGAAGCGACGCCGGAACCGGCGCCAAAAGACGCAAAAGCGAACGAACCGGAATCGCACACCCAATTATGATGAAATGACTCAGGATCAAGCCGTGCGTAGTGCGTCCACTATCCACGGCTTTTTATTTAAAAACTGCACAAATTCCCGCTCCGCCGCCTCGTAAAATGCAACAAACAAACAAATTTTTATATTTTTATACATTCTTGTTGCATAATCTATCACAATGTGCTATGATGGCGGTATATTTATCAGAAGAATTCGTGTCATATCCCTGAAAGGAGGCGCGATTCGGGCATGAGTCGGTGGTGTTCCCCTTCGATTTGTGCAAAAACAGAATCGCATGGCGATAGCCATGAAGCGTATTTTTATTGACGGCAGCGCCGGCACCACCGGGCTGCGAATACAGGAACGATTGAGCAAACGAGACGATCTTGACGTGTTCGTTTTGCCGGAGGAAAACAGAAAAGACCCGCTCTGCCGCAAGCAGGCCATTGCCGAAGCGGACGTTGCGTTTTTATGCCTGCCGGACGATGCGGCAAGGGAATCGGCCGCGCTGGCCGAGGGCAGCGGCTCCGTGCTGATCGACACCTCGACCGCGCACCGCACCCAACCCGGCTGGGCTTACGGCTTTCCGGAGCTTTCCCAGCGGCATTACGAAGCGGTCGCCGCCTCCAACCGCATCGCCTCCCCGGGCTGCCACGCAAGCGGTTTTATTGCCCTCGTCTACCCGCTCATTCAAGCCGGACTATTAAAGCGGGACGCCGCGCTGAGCTGCTTTTCGCTCACCGGTTACAGCGGCGGCGGAAAAAAGATGATCGCCCAATATGAAGCCGGTGACCGCGACCCGCTGCTCCATGCCCCGCGGCAGTACGGTCTGACCCAAACGCACAAGCACTTAAAGGAAATGTCGGTGCAGACCGGCGTCGCCATTCCTCCCGTGTTTTGCCCTGTGGTGGGTGATTTTTACAGCGGGATGCAGGTAACGGTGCCGCTTCACCGCAGCCAGCTTCAGGGCGCGAACCTGAGCGATGTGCAAAACGCCCTGAAGGCCGCCTACACAGGCGAGATCGTGTTTTACCGCGACTGCGCGCAGGACGGTTTTCTCAACGCCTGCGCCCTTGCCGGCAGGGACGCCATGGCGGTGACCGCCTATGGCAACGAGGAACGTATGATCCTTTGCGCCACTTATGACAACCTCGGCAAAGGCGCGTCAGGCGCGGCGATCGAATGTATGAATATCAAACTCGGTCTTTCTCCACACTGTGGACTTGACTTATGATTTCGGAGGAAGAAATGAAACGGATCGAAGGCGGCGTTTGCGCCGCAAAAGGCTTTACCGCCGCAGGCGTACACTGCGGCATTCGCAAAAACAGAACCAAGCGCGACATTGCGCTGATTTACAGTGAAACCATGGCGGCCGCCGCCTGCGTTTACACCACCAATCTGGTCAAGGGCGCGCCGCTGGCGGTTACCCGACGCCATCTGGCCGACGGCTATGCGCAGGCGATCATCTGCAACAGCGGCAACGCCAACACCTGCAACACAGGCGGCGAACAGCTGGCGGAGCAAACCTGCGAGCTGCTGGCAGCGGAATTGGGCCTGAAGGCGAACGATATCGTCGTCGCCTCCACCGGCGTGATCGGTCTGCCGATGAGCATTGAACCGTTCAAGGTCGGTATCCCGCTGCTGCACAAGGCGCTGGGCGATCATTCCGCCGAGGCGGCGGAGGGCATCATGACCACCGACACCCGGCTGAAAGAGGTCGCCGTTTCATTTGAAATCGGCGGCACTACCTGCAAAATCGGCGGTATCGCCAAGGGCTCGGGCATGATCCACCCCAATATGGCGACCATGCTGGTGTTCATCACCACCGACTGCGCCATCTCCCCTGCTCTGCTGCAAAAGGCGCTGAGCGGCGACATCGCCAACACGTTCAACATGGTGTCGGTCGACGGCGATACCTCCACAAACGACATGGTTTGCGTGCTGGCCAACGGCATGGCCGGCAACGCCGTGATCGAAACGGAAAACGACGATTACCGCGTCTTCATGAAGGCCTTGAACACCGTGACCGTCGAACTGTGCCGCCGCATTGCGGGCGACGGCGAGGGCGCGACCAAGCTGCTCGAATGCAGGGTGGACGGCGCAAATGATCTGCCGACAGCCAAAACGGTCGCCAAAAGCGTGATCTGCTCTTCGCTCACCAAGGCCGCCATGTTCGGCGCCGACGCCAACTGGGGGCGCGTTCTGTGCGCCATCGGCTACAGCGGCGCAGCAGTGGACGTTGGCAAAATCGACGTTTCCTTTGCCTCCCGCGCCGGTCAGGTCGACGTTTGCCGCAGCGGCGAGGGTATTGCGTTTTCGGAGGAGCTCGCCAAGACGGTACTTTCTGAAAGTGAGATCGAAATTCTCGTGCACCTCAACGACGGCCCGGCAGGCTCCACCGCTTGGGGCTGTGACCTGACTTACGACTATGTGAAGATCAACGGCGATTACCGCACCTGAGGAAGTGAAAAAATGGATCATATTTCAAACGCGCAGCGCGCCAAAATTCTGGTGCACGCGCTCCCCTACATTCAGGAATACACCGGCAAGATCGTCGTGATCAAATACGGCGGCAATGCCATGATCAATGAAAAGCTCAAGGATTCCGTGATCCGCGACATCGTATTGCTGTCCCTGATCGGCGTGAAGGTCGTGCTCGTGCACGGCGGCGGCCCGGAAATCACCGAGCTGCTTAACAAAATTGGCAAGAAGAGCGAGTTTGTGGACGGCCTGCGCGTGACCGACGAGGAAACCATCGACGTAGTTCAGATGGTGCTCGCCGGCAAGGTCAACAAAACGCTGGTCAACCTGATCGAAACCCGGGGCGGCAGCGCCATGGGGCTTTCCGGGGTTGACGGGCAGATGATCGAAGCCGAAACCAAGGATGAACGGCTGGGTTACGTGGGCGAAATCACCCGGGTGAATGTGCAGCCCATCCTCGACGTGATCGAAAAGGGCTACATTCCCGTTATTTCAACGCTTGCGTGCGATAAACAGGGCAAAATCTACAACATCAACGCCGACACGGCGGCGGCCAGAATTGCCGGCAGCCTCGGCGCCGAAAGCCTCATCAGCTTAACGGACATCAGCGGCGTGATGCGGGATGTGAACGACCCGGACAGCCTGATCGATACCATCAAATGCAGTGATATGCCGCAGCTGCTCGCCGACGGCGTGATCTCCGGCGGCATGATCCCCAAAACCAAATGCTGCACCGACGCCATCGAGTGGGGCGTGAACCGCGTGTTCATCATTGACGGCCGCATCCCCCACGCCATTTTGATCGAAATGCTGACCAATGAAGGCATCGGCACCATGTTTACGAAAGGGTGAACCGCTTGAATATCAAACGAACCGACATTGAATATATCGCTCACACCTACGCCCGCTTTGACGTAACGCTGGTCAGAGGCAAAGGGTCGCTGGTCTGGGATGAACAGGGCAAGGAATACATTGATCTTGCCACCGGCATTGCCGTAAATACCTTCGGCTACGCTGATGACCTTTGGGTGGACAGCGTTGCCAAGCAGGCGGCGACCCTGCAGCACACCTCCAACCTCTACTACACCGAGCCCTGCGTCAGGCTGGCCAAGCTGCTCTGCCTGCGCACAGGCATGAAAAAGGTGTTCTTCTCCAATTCCGGTGCGGAAGCCAACGAATGCGCCATCAAAGCGGCAAGAAAATATGCCGCCGAACACAAGGGCGCAGAATTCAGCACCATCGTCACGCTGAACAACAGCTTTCACGGCCGCACGCTTACCACGCTGGCTGCCACCGGGCAGGAGGTGTTCCACAAGGATTTTACCCCGCTGACCCCCGGCTTTGTCTCCGTGCCCGCCAACGATCTGGCAGCGGCGGAGGAAGTGTTCCAAACGCAGAAGGTCGCCGGATTTTTGATGGAGATCGTGCAGGGCGAAGGCGGCGTGCTGCCGCTTGACTCTGATTATGTGACCGGCATGGCCAAGCTGTGCAAACAATATGATGTTGTGCTGATGTGCGACGAGGTGCAGTGCGGCAACGGCAGAACGGGCGCGCTTTACGCCTATATGAATTACGGCATCCAACCGGACGTGGTATCTACCGCCAAGGGGCTGGCGGGCGGGCTGCCGCTGGGCGCAACGCTGCTGGGCGAAAAGGTTGAACATATTTTCACCCCCGGCAGCCACGGCTCCACCTTCGGCGGCAATCCGGTCTGCGCCGCCGCAGCAATCTCAATTCTGGAACGGCTGGACGACAATCTGCTGAAAAAAGTGAAGCGGAAATCCGCTTTGATCTTCGATATGCTGACCGGTCAGCCGGGGATCGAAGCTGTTGACGGCCTGGGGCTGATGATCGGTGTCAAGACAAAAAAAGACGCCGGAGCAGTCATTCAAAAATGTATGGAAAACGGTGTGCTCGTCATCAAAGCCAAAGACAAAGTGCGGCTGCTGCCCGCGCTGAATATACCGGATGACCTTCTGAAAGAAGCATTGATTGTTCTGAAAAATGCCGCCGGGGAGGAAGAAACATGACCTTAAAGGGAAAAGATTTTTTGAAGCTGCTCGATTTTTCAAGCGAAGAGATCCTGTACCTGATCGATCTGGCTGCCGATCTGAAAGCAAAGAAAAAGGCCGGCATCCCGCACCGCCTTTGCGAAGGCAAAAACGTTGCGCTGATTTTTGAAAAAACCAGCACGCGCACCCGTTCTTCCTTTGAAGTGGCGTCGCACGATCTGGGCATGGGCTGCACCTATCTTGATCCAAGCGGCTCGCAGATCGGCAAAAAAGAGAGCATTGCCGACACTGCGCGCGTGCTCAGCGGTATGTTTGACGGCATTGAATACCGCGGCTTCGGCCAAAAGCGCGTGGAAGCGCTCGCGGCTTATGCCAATGTTCCCGTCTGGAACGGCCTGACCGATGAATTCCACCCCACGCAGATTCTCGCCGATATGCTCACCGTGCGTGAGGTCTTCGGCCGTCTGAAAGGGATCCGGTTCGTCTACATGGGCGATTCCCGCTTTAATATGGCCAATTCGCTCATGGTCGGCTGCGCCAAGCTGGGGCTGCACTTCACCGCCTGCGCTCCCCGGGAATATTTCCCCGACCCGGCGCTGGTGAGCATTTGTGAAGAGCTGGCCGCGCAAAGCGGCGGCAGCGTGACGCTGTGCGAAAACCCGGAAGAAGCTGTCAGGGGCGCCGATGTGATCTACACCGACGTTTGGGTCTCCATGGGGGAACCGGTCGAAGTATGGGAAAAGCGCGTGAACGATCTGGCGCCTTATGAAGTGAACAGCAGGCTGATGCATCTGGCCGCTGAAAACGCCGTTTTCATGCACTGCCTGCCCGCCTATCACGATAAAGAAACGGACGTCGGCCGAGAGATGTGCGAACGGTTCGGCCGCGAAAACATGGAAGTGACCCACGAAGTGTTTGAAAGCAAGGCCTCCGTCGTGTTTCAGGAGGCCGAAAACAGGATGCATACCATCAAGGCCGTTATGGCGGCAACTCTGGCCGATCTCTGATTCCATAAGCCTTCTCATTAGAGAGGGCTTTTCTTTTTTCAAAAAAATATCATACAATTTCCGTCAGGTGTTGAAATATTTGAAATTTTCGTGTAAAATGACTAACAGAACGGTTATATTTGTAATGATACAAAAGTTTTTTGGAGGTTTTGTATGAATTATTCGCTTTCTGTAGCACAGGCAAAAGAGCAGATCGTCAGCAGGCTGTCGCACTTTTTCGGCGTTACGCCCGAGGAGGCGACCTATGAGCAGTTTTATAAGGCCGTTTCCATGATCGTGCGGGACAGCATGGCAAAGGGTCGCTCGGAATTTGCCAAAGAAGCCAAGCAGAGCGATTCCAAAAGCGTCTATTACCTTTGCATGGAATTCCTCATGGGCCGCTCGCTGAAAAACAATCTGTTCAATCTGAACCTGACCTCTACCTTTGAAAAAGCGCTTTCCGCGTTCGGCATGAAGCTGGAAAAGCTGTATGAGTGCGAGCCTGACGCGGGCCTGGGTAACGGCGGTCTGGGCCGTCTGGCCGCCTGTTATTTAGACGGTCTTGCTTCGCAGGGTTACAACGGCATGGGCTATTCGATTCTGTATGAGTTCGGCATTTTCAAGCAAAAGCTGGTCGACGGCTGGCAGACGGAGCTGCCCGATTTCTGGCTGCCCGGCGGCGAAGTTTGGCTCGAAGTGCGCGAAGACTGCGCGCACGAGGTGCGCTTTGAAGGGTATGTGCAGGATCAGTGGGAGGAGCACTATCACCATGTGGAATTGCAGGATTACACACCTATTCTGGCCGTGCCCTACGATATGTACGTTTCCGGCAAGGACGGCAAGGGCATAAGCGTGCTGCGCCTGTGGTCTGCCAAAGCGCCGGGCATCGACATGGAACAGTTCAACAGCGGCAACTATCTGCGCGCCGTGGAGCAAAACGCCATGGCTGAGGTCATCAGTAAGGTGCTCTACCCTTCCGACAACCACCCAGAGGGCAAAAGCCTGCGCTTAAAGCAGCAATACTTTTTGGTCTCGGCCTCCGTTCAGGATATCGTGCAGCGCCATCTGCGCCACTTCGGCTCCATCGACAATTTTGCCGAAAAGGTCGCCATCCACATCAACGACACGCATCCGACGCTGTGCATCCCCGAATTGATGCGCATTTTCCTCGATGAATGCGGTTACGGGTGGGATGACGCCTGGCGCATCGTGACCAACGCCGTGGCCTACACCAACCACACCGTCATGAAAGAAGCGCTGGAATGCTGGAGCGAAGACCTCATCAAGCGGCTGCTGCCACGCATTTATCAGATCATTAAAGAAATCGACAACCGCTACCGTGCCTATGTCTGGGGCGTGACGCAGGACGCCGACTATGTGGAACGCACGGCGATCATTTCCGGCGGCTCGATCCGCATGGCAAACCTCTGCGTGGCGGCGTGCCACAGCGTCAACGGCGTTTCCGCCCTGCACAGTGAAATCCTCAAGGACAATGTGTTCCACGATTATTACCGCTTAACACCCGAAAAATTCACCAACGTCACCAACGGCATTGCGCACCGCCGCTGGCTCAACCAATCCAACCCGGCTCTGGCAGCCTACCTGACCAAGCTCATTGGCAAAGGCTTCATCTACAACGCTGACGAGCTGCTTCGCCTGCGCGAATTTGCGGACGATAAGGCCGTTTTGGAACAGCTGGAAAAAATCAAACGCGGCAACAAGGAGCGCTTTGCCAAGCTTATTGCGCAAAAGCAGGGCGTCAAGCTTGACCCGGATTCCATCTTTGACGTGCAGGCCAAGCGGCTGCATGAATACAAACGCCAGCACCTCAACGCCTTCCACGTGCTGTCCAAATATCTGGCGATCAAAGAGAACCCGAACGGCGATTTCACGCCGCACACCTATATTTTCGCCGCCAAGGCCGCATCCGGCTATTTTATGGCGAAAAAGATCATCAGCTTCATTTCCGCTTTGGGTGACCTGATCAACAACGACCCCGACGTGAAGGGACGGCTGAAGGTCGTGTTTGCGGAAGATTACAATGTGAGCATGGCCGAATGCCTGATGCCCGCCGCCGACGTGAGCGAACAGATTTCGCTCGCCGGCACCGAGGCCAGCGGCACGGGCAACATGAAGCTCATGCTCAACGGCGCGATCACACTGGGCACGATGGACGGCGCGAACATCGAAATCTGCGAAGCTGTGGGCGAAGACAACATCGTCATCTTCGGCATGAGAACGCCGGAAGCGAACGCGCTGCGTCCGCAGTACAACCCCAAAACTTATTACGACAATAACAGCGATATCCACCGCCTCGTCGATTTTATCGACAAAGGCATCAACGGCAAACCCTTCCCCGAAATCGGCGAAACCATCATCCACCACGACCCCTATATGGTTCTGGCCGACTTCGCCGATTACCGTCAGGCGCAGCAAAAAATCGAAACGCTTTGGGCGGATCGTGAAACGTGGAACCGAATGTCGCTGATGAACATCTCCGGCGCCGGCCGCTTTGCCGCCGACCGCGCCATACGCGACTACGCCGAAAACATCTGGAACACAAAACCGGTTAAATAAGTGTAAAATAAGAGCATAAAGCCAAGACGAGGGCATGGTTGATTCCATACCCTCGTCTTATTTGCTTGTGAAATTGCATCGGTAGAACGCTGAAAAATCGTTGATATTGCGTGGGTTTTCACTCCAGCGTTTTCATTGTCGGGAAAAGCAGCACGTCGCGGATGGAATAGCTGTTGGTCAGGAGCATGACCAAACGGTCGATGCCGATGCCGATGCCGCCCGTGGGGGGCATGCCGTAT
>CADBPL010000072.1 GCA_902796535.1 Oscillospiraceae bacterium | reverse complement strand
GCCGTCGGGGTCGCAGGAATTGCAATAAAGATCGTATTTGTTGTTGGTTTTGTTGGGGCAGGTGTCGTTTTTGCCCATGCAATAATAGCTGCCGCCGTCGTCATCGCCGTAATCCTTGCCCTGCGCCTGATCCTTCATCCAGTCCTTCACGGCGTCGTTCCCGGCTTCGTTGCCCTCGGCGTACTGGTTGCCGTAGGCCTGCGTGGCCGCCGGCTGATCGGGTTCGGCGGCGCTGTCGCCCGAACCGCACGCGGTCAAGGCCGTCAGCATCAGGATAACGGCGGCCCCAAGGCGCCACAGCTTTTGGAAAGAGGTCATTGACCTCACTTTTTTTGGCAGAACCCCGCCGTTATGTTCTTCACTTCTCATGACTGTCTCTCCTCTTTGCACTCGTTACCGACAGCTTTTTCATCAGGTCGCCGAGGTCAACGGAAAAGACCTCGCTCATGCGGACGATCGAGATCGCCTTCGGCTTTGCATAATCATTTTCCCATTTTGAGATCGCTTTGTCGGAAACACCGATCAATTTACCCAATTGAAACTGTGACAGCTTTTTTTCCGCGCGCAAATTGCGCAGCATCATTCCAAAACTCTCTTCTTTCATCACGGTCTCCATTCTGCAATGCTTTGCAGGAAAATTTTACTACATAGAATAGTCTACTTCAATAACCAAGATGCCTACTAAAGTAGAGTTTTCAGCGGCAGTCGATCTGCATTGCAGCAACATCATAGCACAATTTGCGGGCGATTCCCGAAAAGTGTAACGAGCGCCGACGAATTTGTAACAAACGTAAGTTTACGGTTGAAATCTGCGGCAAAAACAGATATAATGGAAAAAAACGGTGAGAGGACATTATGAAAATTGCTGTTTGCGACGATGAAAAAGCCGCGCTGGAATCGCTGATTTCCGGGCTGGAGGAATACTGCATCGAACGGAAAACCGACCTTGATTACATCGGCTTTTCCGATTATGAACAGCTGCTGCCGCACATCGGCGAATTCGACGCCTTTATTCTGGATTATATGACCCCCGGCATGGATGGACTGACCTTCGCCCAAACTGTGCGCGACGCCGGCGGCCGCGAGAAACCGATCATTTTTGTCACGTCCTTTCCTGAGATCGTTTACGATTCGTTCAAGGTGCGCGCCTTTCGTTTTCTGGTCAAGCCGGTTCAGAAAGCCGACTTGTTTGAGGCGCTCGACGCCTGCCTGTTCGGCGACGCGGAAAGCAAAACGCTTTCGATCAAAGCCGACGGCACGACCGAGATCGTCCGTATCAGCAGCATTTGCTGCGTGGAGGCGGTCGGCCGGGATTGTGTGATCATGACCGAACGGGGCGATTTTTTTTGCCACAAAAGCATTTCCCTGCTGGAAGACGAGCTGAGCGGCTGCGGCTTTTTCCGCGCCCACCGTTCCTATCTGGTCAACCTCAAAAAAATAATGAAATTTGATAAAAGCAAAATCGAGCTGATCAACGGCAAAACCGTGGAGATCAGCACGCGAAAATACAAGGCATTCTGCCAGCGTTATTTGGAAATGAAGTGAAACCGCTTTGACCGTTCGTATCCTGAGCCTTTTGTTTTTGCCCCTTGCCGCCGAGGCGTTGGTTAGCCTGCTGGCCAACGTGCTCGGCTTTGAGCGCCGCGCAAACCGAACCGGCTTTTGGGTCGGCGCAGCGGTGCTGTTTGTTTTAAACGCGGCGGCCGCCCTGCTGATTCGGGATGTTGACGCGGCCGCGGAGGCATCCGACATGATCGTGGTCACTGCCGCCGCGGCGCTCCCCTATTTTTTGTTCAAGCCCAAAAAGAAGCTCACCTTCGCCCTCGTCGGGCTGGTCATGTGCGCCACGGTGGATTACGCCGCATCGCTGGTCACCTCCTTTGCGTCGCACGAAACCGCGTTTCTGTCCAAAACCGTCAGCTTCTGCTGCATGATCGTCTTTTCCGCACTGATCCATCTGGCGGGGCGCAGGCGCTCGATCCCGGAGGATTTCACCGACACGATCTCGCCGGCCTTTTACGCGGTGGTCTTCGCAGCCGAGCTGTCCTCCTACTATAAGGTTCTCTTATCCCGGGATTCCGGCTTTTTTGTCGGCGTGTCCAACGTGCTCACGCTCCTCTCAGCCGCCATGGTGGTCGCCTGCTTTTCCTACCTCGCGTTCCGCTATGCCAATCTCTCCTACCGGCAAAAAGAGGCCGAACGCCAACTGGCGGCGGAATTGAAGCATTATGAAGACATGATGAAAAAAAACCGCGATATCCGGCGGTTCAAGCACGATTACCAGAACAATCTCTTCGCGCTCAGCACCTTTCTTCAGACCGACCGGAAGGAAGAAGCGCTCGACTATATCGAAGCGCTGACCGGCGAACTCAAGGCGGTGCAGAACAGCTACGCCACGGGCAACTATCTGGCCGATGCGATCCTGTCCGAAAAAGCGGAAGCAGCCGCCCGGCAGGGCACGAGCCTGCATTTCACCGGCACCATCCCCGCCGACGGTATCCCCAACAGCGACCTGTGCCTGATCCTCTCCAACACGCTCGACAACGCCATCCGGGCGTGCTCAGATCAACCCGGCAGCGCGATCCGCTTTTCCTCAACGGAAAAACCGGGCGGCGTGGTGTTCACTGTTTCCAACCCGGTAAAGCAACGGGTCGCTATTCACAATAACACCGTCAAAACAACAAAAAAAGACGCCGTCAACCACGGTCTGGGGTTGACCAACGTCAAAAAAGCGGCGCAGCGCTGCGGCGGCAGCGTGCAGCTGACCTGTACGGACGATACCTTCACTGTCCGGATCGGTCTGATTCTTAATGTAACGGAGGAAACGAAATGAAACAGAGCAAACGCGGCCTGTCCCTGATTCTGGCGGTTTTAATGCTCCTGTCTGCCATCCCGGCGGGCGGCCTTGTATCGCAAGCCGACGATTCGCCTTATCAGGTGGGCGACGTGATCTTGTTCGGCTCCTACCCGCAGCGGCAGGTCAAAAGCGAAGCTGTGATCGCCAAGCTCGAAGCGCTTGAAAAGGATTGGCAGGATTACCGCCGGGACACGGGGATGCAGTACGCCGATTTTGATTACAACGGCAGCCGCTACCGTGCGGTGCACATCGGCAATCAATACGTTAACATGTTTCAGCAAGACAACGGATTTAAACTGAACACGACCTATTATTTCATCTACCAGCCGATTCATTGGATGGTTCTCAACCCCGAACAAGGGCTTGCCTTGTGCTGCGACATCCTTGACGCGTCGCCCTTTGCCAACAAGTCGTTCCACTATGAAACCGACGACACGAGCGAAGAGATCGGCTACGCGAGCAATTATGAATCGAGCTTCATCCGCGACTGGCTGAACCGTGATTTTTTCCAGGCTGCGTTCACACCGCTGCAGCAGGAACAGATCAGCGACTGCTTCGTTCCTCATTCAGGCGTGGCTTTGACCACCAATTCGACCATCGACCGCGTCTATCTGCCGACGCGGCAGGTCATGACCGAAGCCT
>CADBPL010000071.1 GCA_902796535.1 Oscillospiraceae bacterium | reverse complement strand
ATCCTTTCTTCTTTGAACGTATCCGAAATAATCGACCTGACAGGGGGTTGAACGATACCATGAAAAAAACCCGCGGCAAACCGAAAAAATCCACCGTCATTTCACTTGTTGTGATTCTGACGCTCCTTTTGATCGGTCTCGGCGCGCTTTGGATCAGCTTTGGGCGCTTCGTGATGGCGGCGCGTTCCGTTACGTGGCTGGAATCGAACCTTTACAGCCTTGAATTCAAAGGCGATTACGGGTTTGATCAGTTTTTGGCGGAGGGCGGCGCCGATGCCGACGATGGCGTCGGCCGGTTCATTGCCAGCTACCTGACGCACGGGCACTATACCTATCAGGGCAATTTGAACACCGCGCCGTTCGGCTGCTCCTTCTTCGGCACCCGAAACAAGGTGGGCGAACCGCTGTACGGCCGCAACTATGACTGGGAAGAGAGCACCGTGCTGCTTGTGCGCACGCAGCCGAAAAACGGCTACGCTTCCGTTTCCGCCTGCTGCATGGACTTTTTGGGCTTCGGCGAGGATTACAAGCCGAACAATTCCATGCTTGACCGGTTCAAGGCCATTGCCGCCATTTATGTGCCGCTGGACGGCATGAACGAAAAAGGCCTGATCGTGGCCGACTTAATGGCGGGCGACAAGGAAAAAACCAACCAGAAAAGCGACAAGCCCGACCTGACCACCACCACCGCGATACGCCTGCTGCTTGACCGCGCCGCAACGGTGGACGAGGCCATTGAGCTGCTCCGGCAATACGATATGCACTCTTCGGTCGACTTTGCGCACCATTTCGCCATTGCCGACGCCAGCGGCAAAAGCGTGGCGGTGGAATATGTGAAAAACAAGCTAATCGTGACCGAAACGCCGATCGTGACCAACCACTATCTTGCCGCCGAAAAGGGCAAAAACGGGGGCAAGCAATCCCACGCGCGTTTTGACGCTCTTGAAAAATTCAAAGGCAAGGTGATGGAGGGCAGCGAAGTGGCCGCCGTCATGGAGACCGTGGCGCAAAAGAACTATGAACAAACGGGCGACACGCCGCATATAACGGTATGGAGCTGGGTCTATTCCCCCAAATCCAAAATGGCGCTGTTCTACAACCACGAAAATTTCCGCCACGCCTACCGCGTTTCGATCCAGGCGGATACCTGGGTGAGCGAGCACTGATTTCGGTTGATTTTTTTTCAGATGAATATTTTTTAAAAAGGAGATTTCCCAATGATCGGTTTAGGTAAATGGGGCTGCGACATCAACAGCCTGTTTTACAGCGGCAAGGTCGTTATCAACATCACCGACAACAACGGGCTTTATCATTTTGATCTGACCCTTGACGGCTTTGACGTGCCGGAATATGAAGTGGTCGACGTGCAGGAGGAAGGAACCGACACGCTCAAGATCCGCGTGCTGGTGCCGATGATCGCCAAAGAGGTCGACATGACCGTGACCTTTACGGATTCCTCCTTCAGCGGCATGGCCAAAATCCCGTTCCTGGGCAAGGTTCGGTTCAAAGACGGCTATCGCATCAAAGACTGAAAGCAAAACGGTTCAACGGCATTTTGGGCGTGCGGCTCAGGGCTTGGCCCCGCAGCGGCGCGCCCTTTTTTTGGAATCTTCTTTTTTTTCTTGTCAAGCGGCGCAAAAGATGGTATGATAAACAAATAGGTTCCTGATTATCAAACGAAGAAAAGAAAAAAACGGTTCCGGCCGGGGCGGCCGCGAGCGGGAAAGGACGGGCAACGGTGAAGAAAAAACTGCTTTTTGTTCTCTCATCCATGGACAGCGGCGGCGCCGAGCGCAGCCTGCTCACCCTGCTTTCTCTGCTGGATTACGACCGGTTCGACGTGGATCTGTTTTTGTTCAAGCGCGCCGGGCTGTTTTTTGACCGGCTGCCCGCCGAGGTCAACCTGCTGCCGCACAGCCGCGATTTTGCCGATTTTACGCTGCCCTTTTCCGCAAGCGTGAAGGCGCTGCTGCGGCGCGGGCGGTTCGGGCTGCTGCTCGACCGGGTGCGCTACACCCGAACCCTGCGCCGCTTCGGCGATAACCTGCTGCAGGCCGACGCGCGGGCGTGGCGTTTTCTCAGGCGCGCGCTGCCCGGCGATCTGCCGGTTTACGACGCGGCTGTCGGCTACCTCGAGGGCAACCCGAATTATTTTGCGGCCGATCACGTCAACGCGAAAATCAGGGTCGGCTACATCCATAACGATTACGTCAAGCTGGGGCTGTCGGCGGAGCTGGATCGCCCGTTTGTGGAAAAGCTGGATCGTTTCGTCACCGTCTCGCCCGAATGCGCCAACGTGCTCGCGCAGCAATTCCCCGAAGCCGCCGCCAAAATCTGTGTGGTCGAAAACATTATTTCGCCCGCCGTTTTGCAAAAACAGGCGCAGCAAACGCCGCCGGAATTTGAAAAAACCGCTGCAAAAAAGCTGCTCACCATCGGGCGGCTGAACCCGCAAAAGGGCTACGAGCTGGCGCTGGACGCCGCCGAAAAAATGAAGCGCGACGGCGTGGCGTTTTGCTGGTTCTGCATCGGCGCGGGCGAACTGAAGGAAAAGCTCGAACGCGCGATCGCCGAAAAAAATCTGACCGACTGTTTTGTGCTGCTGGGCGAACGCCCCAACCCCTATCCCTACATCGCCCACTGCGACGTTTACGTGCAGCCCTCGCGGTATGAGGGCAAATCCATTGCGCTGGATGAAACCAAATGCTTTGCCAGACCCATCGTCGCCACAAAGTTTTCGACCGTGTTCGATCAGCTGACCGACGGCAAAACCGCGCTGCTTGCCGAAATGGACGGCGCGGATATCGCCGCCAAAATCGAAGCGCTTCTCGCCGATGAAACGCTTTGCAAAACGCTGAGCGAAAACTTAAAAAACGAAAAGGTCGGCAACGAAGAGGAGCTGCAAAAATTCTACGCTCTGCTCGAAGGATAACGGAGAAAAAACATGGAACTTTTTTTGCTCGTTTTGCTCGGCGTGATCGCGCTGGGCAGCCTGATCGTGTTCGGCTGCGATTTTGTGCCATGGCTGATCACCTACGTCAGGCGCCTTGGCATCGGGAGCTTTTCCGATGAAGCCGCGTGGCGAAGCGCCGCCGAAAAAAAGGCGCTGCAGTGGCTCAAAAAAATGCCGCCGCTGCCCGTGACCGATGAAATGCATTACACCATTGTGCCGCGGCTGCAGGGCAAATATTACAACCGCCATTTTGCTTGCTGGCAGCAGGCGAGCCTGCTGCTGGGGCTGGAGCATCGGCCCGAAGCAAGGGAGCTGACCCGAGCGTTTTTTGACCGGAGCGACACGGCGAACGCGCCCTACACCGTGGGCAACGCCATGCTGCTTTACGCGCTGCTCAAAAACGGTTATGCCGAAGACCCGGCGGTGAAGCAGGCCGCGCAGAAATACGCCGCCGAAATGCTTTCGCTCGCCGGAGAAGGCACCCTGCCCTACCGCCCCGGGCTCGATCACCGCTTTGTGGACACGCTGGGCATGGCCTGCCCGTTCCTCACGCTCTACGCCCTGCTTTACGGTGATGAAAAAACGCTGGCGCTGGCCATGCGTCAGCTTGACGAATTTGACGAATTCGGCATTCACCCGCTGAGCGGAATGCCCGTGCACTGCTTTGACGCGCACAGCCATGCGCCGCTTGGCGTTTACGGCTGGGGGCGCGGCTGCGGTTGGTACGCCATCGCGCTGGCGGAATGCTATGACCTGTTAAAAGATAAAAACGAGTATGCCGCGGTGCTTTGGCAGCGCATCGAGCGCTATGCGGCGGCACTGCTGAAGCTGCAAAACAAAAGCGGCAGCTTCAGCTGCATCCTCGGCGCCCATGCGCGCAACGATTGTTCCGCCACCGCCGTGCTCAGCTGGTTCCTGGCGCGCGCCGGGCAGCCGCAGGCCGCCGAACGCGGCAGGCAATACGTCATGCGCTTCACGCGCCGCAGCGGCGAGGTCGATTTTGCGCAGGGCGACACCATGGGCGAGGGCATTTATTCCCGCCGCTTTGAACCGCTCCCCTTTGCGCAGGGCTTTGCGCTGCGCATCGGCAAATGAACGAATCCCCAAGGGGTAAAAGAAAGAAAGAAAAGAAACAGGAGGATCGATCATGGCAAAACCAAAAACAAAACGGCAGAAAAGACGCACGGCGCGCAACATTTTCATTGCGGTGCTGGTGGTGCTGCTGCTTGGCGTCGGCGCGTGCGCGGCGCTCAACGTAGTCTCCAACACCAAGCTGATGACTTACGCCAAGAGCTTTTCGCCCATTTCCTATTCCAATCAGCTCAAGCCCACGCGCGACCGTGACACCGGCTGCACCACCTTCACCACCGATAACGATTTTCACGTGCTGGAAATCGCCGACCTTCATATTGGCGGCGGCTTTTTATCCCTGCGCAAGGATATGAAGGCGCTCACGTGCGTGGCGTCCATGATCGCGGCCGAAAAGCCCGATCTGGTCGTTTTCACGGGCGATATCGCCTTCCCCGTGCCGCATCTGGCCGGCACGATCAACAACATCCGCCCCGCTCACGCGCTGTGCTCCATGATGGAAAAATTAGGCGTTTACTGGTGCGTCTGCTTCGGCAACCACGACACCGAGATTTATTCGCTGGGCAACCGCACCAAAATTTCCATGATTTACAGCGACACCGGCCTGTATCCGCACTGCCTGTTTGAAGTCGGCCCCAAAGAGGTGGACGGCTACGGCAACTATGCCATCAACGTGAAAAACTCGCAGGGCATCATCACGCAGACCCTCTACCTCCTCGACAGCCACGCCTACACCGGCTACGACATCTTCGGCATTTTCTGGAAGTATGACAACATTCACCAGAATCAGGTCGACTGGTATAAGGGCCAGCTCAAAAAAATGAACGCGGCCAATCAGCAGGCCATCGCCAACCTGAACCTGAGCGAAGCCGAAACCAAAAAGCTCACGCAGCAATACGGCAACGCCAAAAGCCTGCTGTTTTTGCATATTCCGCTCATGGAATACCACACCCTGTTCCGCGAATATGCCGACAACGGCTATAAAGACACCGCCGACGTCAAGCACATTTACGGCACGGTGGGCGAAAAGGACGAGATGATCGGCTGCAGCGAAAAGGAAGACGCGCTGTTTGAAACCGTCCTCGCCGAAAAATCCACCACGGGCGTTTTCTGCGCGCACGACCATTACAACAATTTCTCCTTTGAATACAAGGGCGTTCGCCTGTCCTACTGCGGCGCCGTCGATTATCTGGCCTACCGCGATATTGCCGTCAACGGCTCGCAGCGCGGCTGCACCTCCATTGTCAGCCATGCTGACGGAACGTTTGATTCGCAGTATGAAAACTACTATCAGCCCAAATTCGAGAGCAGCATCAACGAAAAAGTGACCATGCAGAAGCTCAATCCGAACATGGAAAACTGACCGTGAACCTGACCGATCTTTATGACAAGGGCTTTGCGCAAAGCCTGAAATTCATGGCAAAGAGGGTAAAGCAAATGGAAGAGGAGCTATACTGCCCCTATTCGCTCACCGGCGTTGCCGCCGCTGTGACGGCTGCGCTCGGCGTTGAGGCGCCGCAAAACGCCGCGCCGCCCGTTGAGCCGCTGAAAAAGCTGCTCGAAGCCGAACCGGTCGACCGCGTGGTGCTTTATAACCCCGACGCGGTCGCGCTCTGGCTGTTTGAAAAATACACGCCCGTTTTTTTGCCCGTGATGGAAAACGCGCGGCTGACGCTGCCGCTGCAATCGGTCATGCCCTCCGTCACGCCGGTCTGCTTTGCCACCATGTACACCGGCGCGCTGCCGGAGGTTCACGGCATCAAAGCCTACCGCAAGCCCGTTGTCAAAACCGACTCGGTGTTTGACGCGCTGCTGCGCGCGGGCAAAAGGTGCGCCATCGTTTCCGTTGAAAACGCGAGTATGTCCAAAATCTTTTTGGAGCGCGACATGGATTATTTTATTTGCGCAACAACGCGGGAAGCGCATCAGAAGGCCGCCGAACTCATTGCGCAAAACGAATACGACCTGCTGAGCGTTTACGACCCGGATTATGACGACGCCATGCACCGCTGCGGCCCCGAGGGCGAGGGCGCCATGAACGCGCTGCGCAGCAACGCCGCGGCCTATGCCGCCCTGGCGCAGTGCATTCGCGAACACAAAAACGGGCGGCGCACGCTGCTCGGCTTCGCGCCCGACCACGGCTGCCACGCCATTGACGGCGGGGGCGGTTCCCACGGGCTGATGATGCCGGAGGATATGAACATCGTCCACTTTTACACGGTGATCTGATACCATGAAACAAACCGATCTTCTCATTCTTGGCGGCGGCGCCTCCGGGCTGTGCGCCGCCATTTCCGCCAAACGGGCCGACCCGAACGCCTCGGTTTTGCTGCTGGAACAATTGCCCCGCGTGGGCAAAAAAATTCTTGCCACGGGCAACGGCCGCTGCAACCTCGGCAACCAAAACGCCGGGGCGCATCCCTATGCCAACAAGGCGTTTGTCCGGGGCGTTTTTGCGCAGCTTGACACCGACGACCTGCTCGCGTTTTTCCGTTCGCTCGGGCTTTACACCCGCGCGGACAGCGAGGGGCGGCTTTATCCGCTGAGCAACACGGCGGCGAGCGTGCTCGACGCGCTGCGGCTGGAATGCGCGCGGCTTGGCGTGGAAACGCTGTGCGAAACACGCGCGGAGGCAGTGAAAAAAACCGCAGGCGGCTTCGTGGTGAACGGCCGCTTTTCTGCCCCAAAAATCATTGTCTGCTGCGGCGGCTGCGCCGCCCCCGCGCAGGGCAGCGACGGCAGCGGCTTTGCCCTGCTGCGTTCGCTCGGGCACGAGATCACGCCGCTGAAGCCCTCGCTCGTGCAGCTGACGACCGACGTCAAAAACATCCGCGCGCTCAAGGGCGTGCGCGCCGCGGCGAAGCTGACGCTTTCCACCGGCGGTGAAGCGCAGGGCGAGGTGCTGTTCACCGATTACGGGCTGAGCGGCATTGCCGCCATGGATCTGAGCCGCTTTGTTCAGCCCGGCAAAAGCGCGACGGTCAAGCTCGATTTTCTGCCCGATTTTTCGCAGGAAAAGCTCGCGGAAATTTTAGCGGAAATGCGGCAAAAAAATCCCGCGCTTCCCACCGAAAATCTGCTCACCGGCTTTGTGCCGAAAGCGCTCGGGCTGGCGGTGCTGAAAACGGCGCTGCCCGCCGCGCCGCAAACGGCCGCGTCAATTCAGCCGAACGAAATCAAAAAAATCGCCGCCGAACTCAAGGGCTTTTCCCTCGCGCTCACCGGCACAAAGGGTTTTACGCACGCGCAGGTCACCGCCGGCGGCGCAAGTGTCAAACAGTTCGACCGGCGCACGCTCGGATCCCGCGTCTGCCCGGGGCTGTTCGCCTGCGGCGAGGTGCTGGATGTGGACGGCGGCTGCGGCGGTTTTAATTTGGAGTGGGCGTTTTTGTCCGGGCTGATCGCCGGCAAAAGCGCGGCTGATTATTCTAAGAAAATAAAAGAAACTATATGAAAAATGAAGGGAATATAATAAATGGACAATAACAAAGAAAAGGAGATTTTTGCTCATCTGTTAAAAGAGTTTGCAGCTTCGTTAGGTGATTACATTGCAAAAGGTGATGAGTGGACAATAAGAGGTTTCATAGATATTTTCAAAAACATACATACCATTTCGTCTGATACTAAAATAGTTTCTAAAGTACTTGAACTTCATCTTTTTCCGTATTTTCTTTCATTTGCCGAAAAAATCGGATATACTATCGAACTTGCAACACATCAAAACTGGTATCCGGATTTAACATTTATTTCCAAAACGAAACCTAACGTGATGTTTGCGGTTGATTTGAAAACCACATATCGGGATGAAAACTATCCTGGCTTTTGTAACGGATTTACCCTTGGTTCGCATGGCGAATATTTCATCGATAGAAAAAGCACAAAAAACATACAGCATCCATATGGTGAATACAACGGGCATTTTTGTTTAGGCATTATTTATTCAAGAGTGAACCTGAATAAAAATGAGGAAACAAAGGTTTACACGATTGATGAAGTTGAAAATATTCCCGCTGTAATCAGGAATTTTGTATTTTTTGCTGAAGAAAAGTGGAAAATAGCCAGCGATAAAAGCGGAAGCGGCAACACGGCCAATATAGGAAGCATTCAGAAGATAGATGATATTCTTAACGGTAATGGTGTTTTTGCAAAAGCGGGAGAAGAACTGTTTGATGATTACTGGGCGAACTATGGAAAAATCGAATTGCCCGGTAAAGAGAAGAGAAAAAAACTATCTACTTTTGACGAGTATTTGAAATATCGTAGATTGCCTGCGGATCTAAGCAATCCAAAAGCAGCAAAGAGGAGGGCAAAATGAATAGCAGAGTGTTTGTGCCACCGTTAAAAACACAGGGAATTAAGACAAAGCTGGTTCCGTTAATCAGACAGAATATAATTGCGGATGAAGACACTAAGTGGATTGAACCGTTTATGGGCTCCGGTGTTGTCGGGTTTAACGTTGAGCCAAGCTGCGCTGTTTTTTCTGATACAAATCCGCACATAATAGCATTTTACAATCAAATCAAATCAGGCGCGATAACACCTTATGTTGTACGAGCATTTCTTGAACGTGAAGGAAAACTGTTAGAACAAGGAGACGATGCATACTATTACGCTGTACGAAAAAGATTTAATGCTGAACACGATCCTTTGGATTTTTTGTTTCTCAACAGAGCTTGCTTTAACGGAATGATCAGGTTTAATCGAGATAGGGAGTTTAACGTTCCTTATGGACATAAACCTCAAAGATTTGCAAAAGCATATGTTACAAAAATAGTGAATCAAGTTGCTCATGTTTCACAGCTGATAAAAAATAATTCATGGGAATTTCTTTGTCAATCATTTGAAGAAACAATAGCGATGGCGGACAGTAGCTGTTTTATCTATTGCGATCCGCCATATATCGGAAGACACGTCGATTATTATGATAGCTGGGATGAAGAATCTGAAATAGCTCTGCACAACGCGCTCATTAAAAGCAAGGCAAGATTTATGGTATCAACGTGGGATCATAACGATTTTAGAAAAAATGATTATATTCAAACAGTTTGGCAAGATTGCAATATCATTACACATGAGCATTTTTATCATATCGGAGCCAAAGAAACAAATCGAAATGCTATTGTTGAGGCGTTATTAACAAATTATGTTGTAACCGGGGAACAAAATGCTTTGCTGCAGAGAAATGAGCAAATGACACTCTTTGATGTAGCAGCAGTAATGTAAACAGCGTTTAAAACAACAGAGCTGAAATAAAGCAACCATGGAAACGAATGAAAGCAAAAAACAATATGAACGCATGATTTATTCGCCGATCCCGCGGCTTGTGACGAGCATGGCAGTACCGACGGTCATCAGTATGCTCATCACCGTGGTCTATAACACGGCGGATACTTATTTTGTGTCGCAGATCAACAAATCCGCCTCGGCGGCGGTCGGCGCGATCTATCCCGTCATGGCCATCATTCAGGCGGTCGGCTACGGGCTGGCCATGGGCGGCGGCAGCCTGTCAAGCCTGATGCTCGGGCAGAAAAAGGATGAATCGGCGCACCGCTACGCCACCACCGCGTTTTTCTGCGCCGTGCTGTTCGGCGTGCCCGTGGCGGCGGCGGGGCTGTTCCCGCTGGGCGGCTTTTTGCGGCTGCTCGGCTGTTCGGACACCATGCTGCCCTATGCGCAGCCCTACGCCAGAATCATTCTGCTTGCCGCGCCGCTGAGCTGTTCGATGTTTGTGCTCACCAACCTCATGCGCGCGCAGGGCAAGGCCACGGCCGCCATGTGGGGGCTGGGCGCGAGCGGCGTGATGAATCTGCTGCTCGACCCGCTGTTCATTTTCAAATTCAACTGGGGCACAGGCGGCGCCGCGCTGGCAACCGTTCTCAGCCAGGCGGTCTGCTTTGCCATTTTTTTGATCGTGTTCCTCACGGGGCGCTCGATTTTGCTGCTGCGCCCCCAATACATCGCCAAAGAGCCTGCCGTTTACCGCCAGATCATCCTGACCGGCCTGCCGACGATCTGCCGCCAGAGTCTTGGCAGCCTGTCGGCGGCGCTGCTCAACGTGCAGGCGGTCGCTTACGGCGACGCCGCGGTTTCCGCCGTGACCATCGCCAACAAGGTCTATGTGCTCGTGCGCAACGTGGTGCTCGGCATCGGGCAGGGGTTCATGCCCGTGGCGGGCTATAACTACGGCGCGGGTGAAAAAAAGCGCACGTGGCAGGCGTTCGTTTTCGCGGGCAAAATCGGTTCCGCGCTGTGTTTGGTCAGCGCCGCCGTCATCGCCGCGTTCGCCGGGCCGATCATGCGCTGGTTCAGCCCCGACGCGCAGGTGGTCGCCATCGGCACCCAAACGCTTTTATTCTGCTGCGCCGTCATGCCGTTCATGGCGGTGTCAACCTACGTCAACCAGCTGTATCAGTGCCTCGGCTTCAAAGCCCCCGCCACCTTTTTGGCGTCGTGCCGGCAGGGCATTTTCTTCGTGCCCGCCATTTTTATTCTGCCCGCGCTGCTCGGCCGCGTCGGGGTGGAGCTCAGCCAGCCCGCTGCCGACGCGCTGACCTTTTTTGTCTGCGTGCCGTTCATGGCCGCTTTTTACCGGAAGCGGATAGCGGATGGCTGATAGCGGATGGCGGATAGCGGATAGCGGATGGCCGATAGCGGATAGCTGATAGCGAACGGCGTTCCAGTAAAAAAGCTGCCGCGGTCAACACCGCACACTTCTTGCCTCGCCCTTTGGGAGAGGTGTCGCCGCCAAGGGCGGTGACGGAGAGGGCAAAAATGAGCGGAACGTAGGAATTACCGACCGCCATAATACAAAACTGCTGTGTCACATTAACCGAACGAAAAAACCCGCACAACGGTTGATGGTTCGATCACTGTGCGGGTCATTTTGTAGGGAACGCCGCCCCCGGCGTTCCGTCGAATTTGATAGCGTTATTTTGCGGAACGCAAGAATGCGTTCCCAACAAATATATCGCACGTGTCCGGTCAACTGTTGATAGGAATTTACTCTCATATAAAAACATCTGACGGATAACAACTCCCTCAGTCGGCTGCGCCGACAGCTCCCTCAAGGAGGGAGCCAAAAGGCCCTCT
>CADBPL010000070.1 GCA_902796535.1 Oscillospiraceae bacterium | reverse complement strand
GTCAGCTTTTCAAGCTCATCATAAGAGGTTTCGGGGTCGACGAATTTGACCAGCTCCACCTTGTTGAACTGGTGCTGACGGATCAGGCCGCGGGTGTCGCGCCCGGCGCTGCCCGCTTCGGCGCGGAAGCAGGCGGAATAGGCGCAGTATTTGATCGGCAGCTTGGCGCCGTCGAGAATATCATTCCGGTGCATATTGGTCACGGGCACCTCCGCCGTGGGAATGAGGAAATAATCCTCACGCTCCAGCCGGAACGCATCCTCCTCAAACTTGGGAAGCTGACCGGTGCCGGTCATGGATGCGCGGTTGACCATGAAGGGCGGGAACACCTCGGTGTAACCGTTGGCGGTGTGCGTGTTGAGGAAAAAGTTGATGATCGCCCGTTCCAGCCGCGCGCCCTGCCCCTTATAAAAATGGAAACGCGTGCCGGTGACCTTGGCGGCGGTTTCCGGGTCGAGAATGCCCAATGCCGCGCCGATGTCCCAATGCGCCTTCGGTTCAAAATCGAACCGGGTCGGCTCGCTCCAGCGGCGGATTTCCACATTGTCGCTGTCATCCTTCCCCACCGGGATGTCGCCGTTGGGGATGTTCGGGAACTCATACATGATCTTCTGCTGTTTTTCTTCCAGCGCGGCGATCTGCGCGTCGTTGCCCTTGATGATCTCTTTGATCTCGTTCATGCGCGCCATGATGGCGGAAATGTCGCCGCCCTCTTTTTTGATGCGCGGGATCTCACGGCTGGCAGCGTTCTGCTCGGCCTTGAGCGCGTCGGTTTTGGAGGAAATCTCGCGGCGCTCGGCGTCAATGGCCAGCACCGCGTCCACCAGAGCGTCCATATCCTTGTTGCGGGTCTTCATAGCGGCCTTGACCCGTTCGGGGTTTTCACGAATGACTTTAATATCAAGCATGGTTTTTCTGTATCCTTTCACATGATGATCTGAACTTGAAGCAGGATCGAATGAGGCAAACCCTCAGGCGACCCAATTTGCCTTATAAATAAAACACCGGATTCGACTGTTCGAGCACAAGGAAGCGAACGCCGGAAAACTGATCGCTCATCTGCCGCGCCAACGGCATGAGCACGGGAGTTTCGGTTTCAAAATGCCCTGCTGCCGCCACCGTCAGCCCAAGCTGACGCGCCAGCAAAAACTCGTGGTGCTTCACCTCGCCGGTGAGGTAGGCGTCAGCCAGGCCTGCAACCTCGCCCACAAATTCGCCGCCTGCGCCGCCGCAAACAGCCACGGTCCGAATGAGCCTGCCGCCGGCAGCAACCGCCGGCCGCGTACTGAGTTTTTCGCCGACCAGCGCGGCAAATTCAAGCGCGGTCATTTCGCGCGGCAGCGTGCCTTTTCGCAGCAGCGCTGCGCTTGAGGGAACCGGCAGCGGTTCGATATCGGTCAGCCCCATGCGCAGCGCCAGACGGTCGTTCACGCCGCCCTGCGCCGCATCCAGATTGGTGTGGGCGCAAACGGCGCTGAGCCCGGCGGCGATCAGCGCATAGACCGGATCGTTCGCTTTCACAGCTTTGATCGGACGGAAAATGACGGGGTGATGGCTGATGAGCAGCTGCGCGCCCGCAGCCTTGGCCATTTGAACCGTCTCGGGCGTAATATCCAGCGTCAGCGCGGCCACGGTGACCTCCTGCGCGGCGGAGCCGACCAAAAAGCCGCTGTTGTCCCACGTCTCCTGCGTGTCAAACGGAGCGATTGAATCCAAATATAGAGTGATATCCTGAACGGTAGTCATATGCTTCACACTCTCTTGCTCTGAACTGCCTGCTCGTAGGCGAGGATGTCGGCGTACCATTCCTCATGGGCGGCCACGCCGCTGCGCGCGCAGTATTCCTCCCACACGGCGCCGAACGGGTAGAGCTTCATTTCTTCGCTCATCATCAGCATTTGGGTGAAATCGCCCTTGTCCTGCATGGCTTTGAGCGTTTCGTGCGGAATGAGCAGCGCGTTGAGCAGCGCCTTGCGCACATTGCGTTCGCCAATGACCCACGCAGCCACGCGGTTGATGCTCGCGTCAAAATAATCCAGCCCGATCATCACGCGGTCAAGCGCGCCGCAGCGAACGATCTCCTTCATCATTTCTTTCAGCTCATCGTCGAGCACGACCACATGGTCGCTGTCCCACCTCACGCCGCGGGTCACGTGGAGCGCGATCTTGTCGCTGAACAGCAGCATGGACGGGATCTTATCGCTCACCACCTCGGTCGGGTGGAAATGACCGTTGTCAAGCAAACAGACCAGATCGTTCTTTGCCGCGTAATTCATGTAAAACTCATGCGAACCGACGGTGTAGGCCTCTACGCCGATGCCGAACACCTTGGATTCCACGGTGTCGATCAGATAGCGCGGGTCGATCTTTTCGGCAAAAATCTCATCAAGCGAATCCTTCAGGCGCTGACGCGGGCCGATCCGATCCGCCGGCACTTCCTTGTAGCCGTCGGGGATCCAGACGTTGTTCATGCAGGGAATGCCCAGCTCGCGGCCGAAATATTCGCCGATTTTGCGCATGGCCTTGCAGTGGTCGATCCAGAACCGGCGCACCTTTTCATCGGGGTGCGACAGCGTCAGCCCATCCGCCGCCATGGGGTGAGAGAACATGGTCGGGTTAATATCCAGCCCCAGACCGCGCTCTTTGGCAAAGCGCACCCACGCCTCGAAATGCTCTGGCCTGAGCTGATCGCGCTCCACCTTTTCGCCGCCGGTGATGGCATAGTTGGCGTGGATGTTGATTTTATGTCTGCCGGGCATAAGCGACAAAGCCTTGTCGATATCCGCCATGAGCTCTTCCGGGTTCCGCGCCCGGCCGGGGTAATTGCCCGTGGTGGCAATGCCGCCCGAAAGCGAATCACTGCCCTCAAAGCCGAGCACGTCGTCGCCCTGCCAGCAATGCAGCGATAAATAGATCTGATCCAGTTGGGCAAGCGCCTGTTCGGTGTCAACGCCGATCTTGGCGTATTGTTCCTTTGCTGCTGCGTAAAGCTTTGTCATACATTTCACCTGCGGCGCGCCATGCCGCCGCCCTTTCCGTTTTGATAAAAAGCAATCATACTTCAACATATCATTGCACTAATAATATATCTATTTTGAAAATATGTCAAATAATTTATAGAATAAATCCACCGTCCACGCCGAGAACCTGCCCCGTGATGAACGAAGCGTCTTCCGAAAGCAAAAACCAAACGGCCTTCGCCACCTCCTCCGGCCGGCCGATGCGGCACAGCGGCGTATCCTCACTCAGCTGCGCCAGATCGTCGGGCGTGAGCGCGGCGTTCATTTTGGTGTCGATCACGCCGGGCGCCACGCAGTTGACGCGAATGCCCGACGGGCCGACCTCCTTGGCCAGCGCTCTGGTCAGGCCGATGACCGCCGCCTTGGACGCGGAATAGAGCGCCTCGCAGCTTGCGCCGCTCACGCCCCACATGGAGGAAACATTCACGATGCTGCCCCTGTGCGCCCGGATCATCTCCGGCAGCACGGCGCGGCAGACGTTGACACAGGAAGCGACGTTTGCGCCGAACAAAAACGAGACGTCCTCCTGCGTTGTATCGGTGAAAAGTTTTTGCTGCGCCGCCCCCGCGTTGTTGACCAGCGCGGTGATCGGGCCGAGCCGGTCATGGATCTGCTCCACCATGTTCACGACCTGATCGTTTTGGGACAGATCGGCACAAAAACAAGCAGCCGGGCAGCCTTGGCCGCCCAGCTCGTCCTGTAATTGTTTTGCGGAATATACGTCGCTGCGATAATGGATCGCGACGCGGCAGCCCTGACGGGCAATCAGCCGCGCGCAGGCGCTGCCGATGCCGCCGGAGGCGCCCGTGATCAGCACAGCGCCGCTCATTGCGCCAGACTCCCGAACAAGCTCTCCAGCTGCTCTTCGGTCATGGTCTTGCCCTTTGCCTCAAATTCCTTGTCATTGACGTTGTAGCCGTAGCTGACAACGTCGACCACGGTGGGAGCGCCCGATCCGTCCACGATCTCAATGCGCACCAGCGTGCCGTTGTCGGTGAAATAATACATGCTCTTCGTATTGTCTTTGGAATAGGTCTCACACCAGTAGGTCTTGCCGTTTTTGGTAACCTTGGTCGTTCCCTGATAATCCATATCCTCCGCAGAAAAATTCTCGAACAGGTCAAGATTCATACCCAGATCTTCCGCTTCGGACACCGTCGTGGTGTAGTTGTAAAGCGTGCCGAAATTGATGATCGCTTTGTTGCCGTTGAGAATGAAGCGGACCGTGCCGATCGAACTGAGCGCACCCATGCCGGCCACGCCGGGAACAGCCATTTCCACAGCGACTTTATCGCCCTTGGTGTAGAAGGAATAGGACATGGTGCTCGCGCCGCCCATCTCGGCCATTTCATCCGCCGCGACGTTGAGCTTGACCATGAGCTGATTGCCGTTTGCCTTGGCAGGCGCAAACACTCTGGACAGGCGGGAGCTGGTCAGATTGCCGCTGCTGTTCGTCGGCTCGTCAACGGGCACGACAGAAGCGGCGGAGCCGGAGCCGGACGAACCGGAACCGGAAGAGCCGGAGCCGGAAGAACCGGAAGATCCGGAAGTGGCTTCCGTGCCGTCCCCGTTCCACAGCTGGGTGTCAACCTCCGGCTGGGTGGCGGGCGCCGCCGTGGTGGTCTCGCCCTTTTTGGTGGTTTCAGGCGGCGTGTAGGGCACCGTTGCGGTCACGACCTCGGTCACGACCTCGGTGATAACTTCGCTCACGATCTCGCTCTTGACTTCGGGCGTACCGTCCTTTTTGGTCACCTGCTCGCCCTTTTTGTCGGTCACAACTTCGGTCACGATCGCGGTCGAAATTTCGGGCGAACCGTCTTCTTTGGTGACCGTTTCCACCTCGGACATGACCTCGGTCACCTGTTCATAAACCTGACCGGCCGCATCCGTTACGGTAACGACGGGCTCGGTGTTTTCGCTGCCTTTGTTTTTCTTTCCGCAGGCGGCAAATACGACCAGAACAACCGCCAGCACAGAAAGGATCATAATAACCTGTTTCCTGTTCATCAATATAGTCCTCCTCGCAATCAGTTTGGTAAATCGAATATACATAGTATTCCTCAGTCTGTCAAGAGATAACCGAAAAACAAATTGCTGTTTAATCAAATCTTAAGAGCTTTTTTCACGTTTCGTTGTTAATTCGCCGTTTTCTTTTTCTTCTTCGTCAGTTTCTTCCGGGTTGATTTCCACCTTCAGCTTACCGATGCGGCGCTCCTCAATGTTGAGCACGGTGAAATGCAGGTTTTTGTAATCCACCTCGTTGAATTCACCGTCCTGCGGCAAATAGCCCAGGAGGCTGATCACAAACCCGCCGATGGTTTCAAAGTCGTCCTCCGGAATATCCACGCCGACGTGTTCGTTGACCTCGCTGATGGCGGTCGTTCCGTCAACGGTGAAGGTCGTGTCGTCGATCACGGAAAACTCATCTTCCTCGTTGTCGTATTCATCCTGAATGTTGCCCACGATGGCTTCAAGCAGGTCTTCCAGCGTAACGATCCCCGCCGTGCCGCCGTATTCGTCGAGCACCACCGCCATTTGCAGCTTGCGCGAGGTCAGCTCCTTGAACAGCGTGCCGCACTTCATGCTTTCGGGCACGATGTAAACGTCGCGCATCACCTTGCGCAGGCTCTGATCCTTGGGCAGCTCCGAACCGATGTAGGCGATCAGATCTTTAATGTAGACCACGCCGATGATATGGTCAAGGTCTTCTTCATAAACCGGAATGCGGGAATAACCGTCACGCTCGGCGATCTCGATCACGTCCTCGATCGATTCATTGATCTCCACTGCTTCCACGTCGGTTCGGTGAGTCATGATGTCGCCCGCGTCAATGTCGTCGAACTCGAAGATGTTGTTGATCATTTCCTTTTGAACGTCTTCGATCACGCCCTTTTCACCGCCGACGTCGACCATCATGCGGATCTCTTCCTCCGTTACTTCCTCGGGCTGCGCGTTGGGGTCGATGCCGATCAGGCGCAGCAGAGCGTTGGTGGAAACCGACAGCACCTTGACAAAGGGCTTGGCAACGGCAGCCACCACCAGCAGCACGCCGACCACACGGAAAGAGATCTTTTCAGGGGAAAGCATGGCGATGCGCTTTGGCACCAATTCCCCAAGCACCAGTGAAAAATAGGACATGACGACCGTGATGAGCACCACGCAGACGCTCCGGATCACGCCGGCAGACAGAAAATTCACCACCGGGGTTTTGGCGATCGCGCCCGCAAACTGCTCCACAAAGCTTTGCGAAGCGGAGGCGGAGGTCAGAAACCCGGCCAGCGTAACGCCGATTTGGATGGTGGAAAGAAAATTGCTCGGGTTTTTGGTCAGGCGCAGGATCTTTTTGGCCTTTCGGCTGCCCTCCGCCGCCTGACGTTCAAGCTTGGCGTCGTTGAGCGAAATGATCGCGATCTCGCTCATGGCGAAAAAGGCGTTCACCAGAACCAGCGCAAACAGCAAAAGCAGTTTGAAAGCAAGGTTGGGAGGTTCGGGGTCGGGGTTATCCATTCAGTTTTGACTCCTTTCAAAAGTTACTGATTTTTCCGTTTTCAAGATAAACGCGCGGCACACGCTTGGTAATGTCGCACACGTATTCATAGTTGAAGCTGCCCGCCGTTTCGGCAAGCTCCTCCACGGTCAGCCACTCGCCGCCGTCCTCGCCCACGATGGTGACCTCGTCCCCCTGTTTAACGTTGGGAATATCGGTCACATCCACCATGAACTGATCCATGCAGATGCGCCCGGTCACGGGGGCGGAATGGCCGTGGATAAGCACGCGTCCCTTGTTGGTGAGCAGGCGGGGGTAACAGTCGCCATAGCCGCAGGGAATGGTGGCAATGAGCGAATCCCGCTCGGTCATGAACGCCGCGCCGTAGCCGACGGTCTCCCCTTTCGCCACGGGCTTGACAAAGGCGACATGGCTTTTGATCTGCATCACGGGCGTGGTCGGCAGGTTTTCAAACTTGACTTCATCCGACGGGTCGAGCCCGTAGGTGACGATACCGCAGCGCACCATATCGAGATAGCCGTCGTCAAAATCCATGATCGCGGGGCTGTTGCAAATGTGACGCAGGCCCACGTTCACGCCGCTTTCCGTCAGTTTTTGCGTAAACTCCCCAAAGATGCGCCGCTGACGGTTGGCAAAGGTCTTATCGGCAAAATCGGCGCAGGCAAGGTGAGAAAAAACGCCGTCGATCCGGAGGCCGGGCAGGGCGGCGATGCGGCCGATTTCCGCAATGCTCTCTTCCGTTGGCATCAGGCCGATGCGGTGCATCCCGGTGTCGATCTTGATGTGGACGCCGGCCGTCTTCCCCAGCCGCACGGCGGTATCGGACAGCAGCTGAGCCGTTTGCTCCTGAAACACCGCCAGATCGATCTCGTTTTGTATCGCGGCCTCAAACAGCTCCGGGAACGCGTAGCTGAGCACGAGGATCGGCTGCCGAATGCCGCTTTGACGCAGCTCGCAGCCCTCCTCCACCGTGGCCACGCCGAAGGCGTAGGCCTGCTTTTCGAGCGCGTGCGCCGCGCGCACCGCGCCGTGGCCGTAGGCGTCGGCCTTGAGAATGACCATGACCTTGACCGCTTGCCCGACTCGGTTCTGCACCGCGCGCACATTCTGCCGCATGGCGTCCAGATCGATATAAGCGCAGACTCTGCTGAATTTGTTCATCAGAATCGCCATGCGATTCAGGTCTTGCACAAACAGAGAACTAAGCTCTGTCGTATACCCGAATCGCGCCTCCTTTCTGTTTTTTCACGCGAAAGCTCTTCTCACGCCTGATCCCGTGTCACGCCTGTGAAACCTGCAGCGCCTGCTCCAGATCGGCGATGATGTCTTCCACGTTTTCGATGCCGACCGACAGGCGGATCAGGTCTTCGCCCACGCCGCAGGCGTCAAGCTGCTCGGTGGTGAGCTGGCGGTGGGTCGTGGTGGCGGGATGGAGCACGCAGGTGCGGCAATCCGCCACGTGGGTGACGATGGCCGCCAGCTTGAGGCTGTCCATGAACCGGCCCGCCGCGAGCTTGCCGCCCTTTACGCCGAACGCGATCACGCCGCTGGAACCGTGCGGCAGATATTTTTCGGCGAGCGCATGATATTGACTCGACGCGAGCCCGGGGTAATTGACCCAGGTCACGTTGGGATTATTTTCTAAAAATGCGGCAACCTTTTCGGCGTTGGCACAGTGCCGTTCCACGCGCAGGGCAAGCGTTTCCAGCCCGAGGTTGAGCAGGAACGAGTTCTGCGGCGCGGGGATGGAGCCGAGGTCGCGCATGAGCTGCGCCACGCATTTGGTGATATAGGCCATTTTGCCGAAGGTCTCGGTGTAAGAAATACCGTGATAGGATTCGTCCGGTTCGGTCAGGCAGGCAAATTTATCGTTCTGCGTCCAATCGAAATTGCCGCTGTCCACGATCACGCCACCCACGCTTGTGGCGTGCCCGTCCATATATTTGGTGGTGGAATGAGTCACGATATCGGCGCCGAACTCAAACGGACGGCAGTTGATCGGGGTGGGGAACGTGTTGTCAACGATCAGCGGCACGCCGTGCGCATGGGCGCATTTGGCAAACAGCTCAATATCCAGCACCGTCAGCGACGGGTTGGACAGCGTTTCGGCAAACACTGCCTTGGTGTTGGGGCGGAACGCGGCGTTGAGCTCTTCCTCGGTGCTGTCGGGGGAAACGAAGGTGAAATCGATGCCGAGCTTGCGCATCGTCACATTGAACAGGTTGAAGGTGCCGCCGTAGATTGCGGCGGAGGACACCACGTGATCGCCCGCCTGACAGACGTTGAACACGGAAAAGAACGACGCCGCCTGCCCGGAGGAGGTCAGCACCGCGCCCACGCCGCCTTCGAGCATGGCGATCTTCTGCGCGACGAGGTCGTTGGTGGGGTTCGCCAGACGGGTGTAAAAATAGCCCTCTTTTTTCAGGTCGAACAGCTGCCCCATTTCTTCGCCCGAATCATATTTATAGGTCGTGCTCTGAACGATCGGGAGCACGCGGGGCTCGCCGTTTTTGGGGCGGTAAGCGCCCTGCACGCAATTGGTTTCGATTTTGTAAGAATTTGACATAAAAATCATTCATCTCTTTTCATATATTTTGCGTTTTTCGGCGGGAATAACGAAACGATCCGCGGCAACAATAAGCTCGAATCCGCCGAAAGCCACCGAAATACAGTATTATTTTTTAATTATATCACAACATATGCAAATAATAAAGAAAAATTTTGCGGCCGGCGGGATTTTTTTTGGGCACTTTGAAAAAATTTTCCCGCTTGAATAAAAAAATGCGGTTTGTGTCTGTACAAAACAAAAAAACTGTGGTATAATCTGCGAGTTAATGTGTGACCTGCCGACTGTTTCTCTACCGTTTTCGGCATTTTTTGCGATATTTCCTATCAACGCGAGAGGAGAAGAAGCCTGCATGGAAAAAATCGTCATCAACGGTTCCATTCCACTGAAAGGTGAAGTTAATATCAGCGGCGCGAAAAACGCCGTTGTTGCCATATTGCCCGCAGCCCTTCTGGCAAGGGACATCTGCCGCATCGAAAACATTCCCGAAATCAGCGACGTGAGCACCATGATCAAAATCCTCCGCCAGCTCGGCGCCGGCGTGAAGATGATCGACCGCAGCACGCTCGAAATCGACGCCCGCAGCGTCAATTCATTCATTGTTTCCAACGATCTGGCCAAGCACCTGCGCGCCTCCTATTACCTCATCGGCGCCCTGCTCGGCCGGTTCAGCCGCGCCAAGGTCGCCATGCCGGGCGGCTGCTGGTTCGGCGTGCGCCCCATCGACCTGCACCTCAAGGGCTTTGAGCTGCTCGGCGCCAAAGTTACCATCGACAACGGCATGATCAACGCCAGCGCGGACAAGCTCGTCGGTTCTTCTATTTATATGGATAACGTTTCCGTGGGCGCAACGGTGAACGTCATGCTCGCCGCTGTAAAGGCAAATGGCCTTACAATCATCGAAAACGCCGCGCGTGAACCGCATATCGTCGACCTGGCCAACTTCCTCAACTCCATGGGCGCCGACATTATCGGCGCGGGCACGGATGTGATCAAGATCCACGGCGTGCGTGAGCTGCACGGCTGCACCTATTCCATTATTCCCGATCAGATCGAAGCGGGCACCTACATGGTCGCCGCTGCCGCAACGGGCGGTGACGTGCTGGTCAAAAACGTCATTCCCAAGCACATGGAATCCATCACCAAAAAGCTGACGGACTGCGGTGTGGAAGTGATCGAATACGACGAGGCCATTCGCGTGCGCAGCGCCGGGCGGCCGATGAAATGCAACGTCAAAACGCTGCCCCACCCCGGTTTTCCCACCGATATGCAGCCGCAGATGACGGTTTTGCTTGCGCTGGCCGATGGCATGAGCATTGTTTCCGAAAGCGTGTGGGACAATCGCTTCCGCTATGTGGAGCAATTGCTGCGCATGGGCGCGCACATCAACGTGGAGGGCAAGGTCGCCATCGTGCAGGGCGTTGAAAAGCTGCACGGTGCGCCGATCCGCGCGGACGATCTTCGTGCCGGTGCAGCCATGCTGATTGCGGCGCTGGCGGCGGAAGGCCGTTCCGAAATTGAAAACATTTCTCACATTGACCGTGGATATGAACACTATGTTGAAAAGCTCACCGCTTTGGGGGCCGACATTCACCGTGTCAGCTTCCCCGATGACGACGAGCGTCAGCAGGATAACGCAGGTTAAACACATATGGCAAGGTTTTGTTCCCTTTTTTCATCCAGCAGCGGGAACGCCGTTTATATCGGCCACCCGGGCGGCGGTATCCTGATCGATATCGGCGTCAGCGCCAAAAGAACAACAGAAACATTGAATTGCGTCGGTGCGTCAATTGAAAGCATCGGCGCTGTTTTTGTGACCCATGAGCACACCGACCACGTCAGCGGCGTGCGCGTTTTTGCCGGCAGAAACAACAAAAAGGTTTATGCCAGCGCGGGCACGCTCAGGGGCATGGAGGAGCAACGGATCCTCGACGGTAAGTTCCCTGTTGAGGTCATGCCGAGCGACGGCGTCGAGGTGAACGATATGTTCGTGCGCGCCTTTCACACCCCGCACGACAGCCGCGAGAGCTTCGGCTACACCGTTGAGATGCCGGACGGGAACCGCATCGGCATTGCAACGGATATCGGCGTTGTCACCGATGAGATCATGCAGAACCTGCTGGGCTGCCAGCTCGTGCTGCTCGAATCGAACCACGACGTGCGGATGCTGCAGTGCAACCCGAATTACCCTTATCCGCTCAAGCGTCGCATTTTGTCGGACGAAGGGCATTTGTGCAACGAGGCCTGCGCGCAGGCCGCTGTGAAATTAGTGCAAAGCGGCACGACGCGGTTGATTTTGGGGCATTTGAGCAAAGAAAACAATATGCCGCAGCTGGCCTATCAATGCACCAACGCCGCGCTGAGTCAAAACGGGATGGAGGAAGGAAGCGATTATCTGCTGCGCGTGGCCGGCGTGGGCGACCCGAAGATGATCGTTTTTTAAGCCATGAAAATCACCGTGATCTGCCTGGGAAAGCTGAAAGAAGCCTATTTAAAAGACGCGTGCGACGAATATCTCAAGCGGCTCGGCGCGTTCTGCCGCTGTAAAGTGGTTGAGCTTGCCCCCGTTAAGCTGCCGGACAATCCGTCGCCCGCGCAGATCAGAGCCGCACTGGCGCAGGAGGCGGCGCTGATCCGGGAGAAAATCCCCAAAGGAGCCGCCGTGTTCGCCCTTTGTATCGAGGGCAAAATGCTCCCCTCCGAGGAATTCAGCAGGCAGCTGCAAACCGCCGCCGTGGCGGGCGGCGCCGACGTGGTGTTTGTCATCGGCAGCTCGTTCGGGCTGGATGAAGAATTAAAAAAGGCGGCGCAGTTCCGCCTTTCGATGTCGCCCATGACCTTCCCGCACCAGTTGGCGCGGGTGATGCTGCTCGAACAGATCTACCGCGCGTTCCAGATCGCCAGCGGCGGAAAATATCATAAATGATGAATCAACCCTCGGAATGTCAAAAGGCGCTCCGAGGGCTGTTTTGTGTTTGCACCGAACGCGGTCACGAATCGGCTTGCTGCGTGTTGGCCGCCCATGCAGCCCGGTGCAGGGCGGCTTTGATCTGATTTTCCGCCTCGCTGTGATCCGGGTCGAGCCGGAACGGCCACTCCTGCAGAAGCTGCCTGACAACCTCGCGTCGCACGTCCTCGTTTGCCCGATTTTCACTTCCGTAACTGTGTTCCTTCTTTCAAAGCATTAAGAGCGCGTCTTTCGAGCCTATGGTAACACGGCAAGGAAGACAAAAAAGATCACGTCCGGAGAGAGCAACTAACGGTTTGCGGAACTTGTTTATATTTTTACCGCCCGCAGCATTTTTTATATTTCTTTCCGCTGCCGCAGGGACAGGGATCATTCGGGTATATTTTACCAGGCTTACGGTTTTTCTTATCTTTGCCCATGACCGGTGCGACCGCCGCTGCGTTAAGATCGACTTTTACGCCAAGCTTTTCGATTTCCGGTTTCACCTGTTCCATCAGTTTGGCGGCCGCCGTTGACATGGGAACGATCGTTTTCGGTAAAGACGGCTTCTGACCGTCGAGCATCACCCTGTGAAGTGCGTTCGGCGAATAACCGCAATTATAATAGGTGCGCGTGTGATTCATAACGTCCTGCAGCAGGGAAAGCAGCCGCTGAGAAGCTTCTTTTGAGAAAACAAGACCCTCTTCGTAAAAGGAAGAAAAAATATCGTCAAAGTCCGCGCCGAACGCGATTTCATTATGCAGCTTTAACAAAAGCTCAAAAATATCATCCTCTGTCCAATCTGTTTCCCGTTTCAGAAACCGCTCCAGCTTCATGTAAAATGCATTCCGCGACGGATATCCGTTTTCAAATATATCCATCAATTCCGTGAAAGGTACAATGTCATAGGGCTTGTTGCCATGCACCGCCTTGATTTGTTGATAAAGCCGTTTATCCTCCAGATTTCTGTCCGCAACACAACCGTCCAGCAAAAAGCTCGGATTATCTTCCGGAGCAATCCGATGGTATAACGTCATAACTTCCTTCGGCTGGATTTCGGGATCGCGCCGACGCGCGCACAGGCGGCAGAACTTTTCGATGGGGATATACCCGTAATACGGCGGAACGATCTCTTCCAAAATGAATTCGATCCAATTTCGCTTTTTGATTTCTTCTTTCAAAGCAGAGGCGTCGATTTTTTGATAAGCGTCTGCCACGTCACAAGGGATAAACAGCGCGCCGTCTGAAAAAACGAAGGCGTAACGGAGCCTTTGCAAATCGTCAAAAAGGAACCGGTCCACATCATCGTTCAGCACGAGCTGATTTCCCGAGGCGATCGTTTCTTCCAACGCGTCCAAATGCACGGGCAGCAGCCGGAGCAGACGTTCCCGCATGATCTCCGGCTTTAACAATCCGGCGGCCACCGCTTCGCGCAATTCTTTCTTTTCCATAACGGAATAACGGGGAATTTGCAGTTCCCTTGCCGTTTTTCTCAACGCGGAAACAGAATCGTAATCGAGGAACCACATCAGGGGTTTATTTCTGCGATCGAGCTTCGGCGTCGGGTGATTTAAAAAGGTACTCTCCGGCACAGGCTCCGTCATGCCGATCGTTTCACGCAACAACGCCGCCGTTTTTTTTAAATAACCGGAAGCAGACCATGCAGTATTCTCCGGGTCGCTTTTCGGCTGGGGAGAACACATAAGCTTTCGGGATTTGGACACAAGACGATTGATCTCGTCTTTTTTGATAAAGCCCGGCTCGCCCGAAACCAGTTCAAATCTGCGGCGCAAATGCTCGTTGAGCCAATCGCAATCCGAAGAAAAAGAAGTCTTGACAATAACAGGCGCTGTAAAATCGGCCTGTTCTCCTTCCTTTTCCACTTCGATGGCAGCGAAAAAGAAGGGTGTTGCAAAAGACAGGCGTTTTTTCGGTTCAAAATAATCGTCAATAAACGTGCTGCTCGCCTCACGCGCGTCATACTGCCAGTTTTCTGATTGTAACGGATTGTCCTCATCCGCCTCAAACAGTTTCACGGTTTGATAAAAAGAAAACTCAAATCTGTTTGCTTCGTCTCTTTGCGTTATGTCGTCAATGATTACACTGAGCGCAGAAAATGTAATACCGGCAGGAATGATCACGCGCCACCAGATTGGCGGTTTTGTTTTCTTTTCGGTGATTTTGATTTGATATATCTTCATCTGTTATTCCTCCCATTCCAATGATTTGTATTGTCAGCTCACAGTACCCGAGCTCTCTGGCCTTTTCGGTCATAAAAGCGACCAATGCGCTGCCGGTCCGGCGTGCTTTTTCATACCCCAGATATTGCCGCATTTTTCATAATCTTCGATCTTCAATAATTCGATGCTCCTATTTTCCTTCCAAAGAAGCAAAGGCAGCGCAAAAAGCCTTGCGCTGCCCCTTGTTTTTTATTTCGTAGCTTCCTTCTGATACCGCTCCACGACCTTGGCGCGGATGACCTTGCGGGTGGAATTGATTTCAAACGGCGTGGTGGAAATGAAAAGATCCCGCGCGCGCTTGTAGCCGGGCAAGAGGTGGTTGGCGGCGTCAAAATCAGCCTTGACCTTTTTGCGGACTTCCTCCTCGGTGAGGTCGGGAAAATCGTTCAGATCGATCTCCATGGCGGCGACGATGATGTTCGTCGCGGTGCGCTTGCGGTGGATCTCTGTGTCGAAGATCACCACCTCATGCACGTAATCAATGTGCTCCATGAAAAAGCTTTCGACCTCTTCGGGGAAGATGTTTTTGCCGTTATCGAGCACGATCAGGTTCTTCTTGCGCCCGACAACATACAGGCGGCCTTCTTCGTCCCTGCGGCCGTAGTCGCCGGTTTTGAACCAGCCGTTCTCGAACGAGGCGGCGGTGGCGGCTTCGTCTTTATAGTAGCCCTTGGTCACGTTTTCGCCGCGGATCCAGATCTCGCCCACGCCCGCGCTGTCGGGCTCATGGAGCATATATTCCGCTTTGGGGAACGGATAACCGGCGCAGTCGGGCCGGGTGCGGCAGTCGAGGTTGAGCGTTACGGTGGGCGAAGCCTCGGTCAGGCCGTAGCCGTTGTAAATGCGAAAACCCATATCGCACAGGCACTTCACATATTCCACACGCGTCGGCGCGCCGCCGCAGGAAAACGTCGGGAACTTGCCGCCGAATTTTTCGGCGATGGACGCAAACAGCTTGCGGCGAATGTCGATGTGGAAATTGTCAAGCAAAAAGTTGCTCAGCTTCAGCGCCTTGCGCAGCACCTTGTCTTTGCCGGTGGATTCCGCCGTGCGCCACACGGTGTTGTAAATCGTGTCGACCACCAGCGGCACAACAGCCATGGCGTCGGGCTGGAACAGCTTGAGATTCGAGCGGAAATTTTTGATCGAGTCATTGATATAAATGACCGCGTTCATGTAAAGCGCCGTGAGCACGTTGCCGCTGAGCTCGTAGACGTGGTTCATCGGCAGAAACGAAAGCGAAGAGTATTCCGGCGCGATGCTTTCGAGCACGCCCTCGGCGTTCTGCGCCAGATTGCCGTGCGAAAGCATAACGCCCTTGTTGGCGCCCGTGGTGCCGGAGGTGAAGATGATCGCCGCCATATCGTCTTTTTC
>CADBPL010000069.1 GCA_902796535.1 Oscillospiraceae bacterium | reverse complement strand
GGTCACGCCGTAAAGCTCGCTGAGCACGCCCTCGCGCGCATATTGGTGCGCGGCGGACTGCGCCTGCTTGGCGGTGGTCAGCTCGCGCGAATCGCACAGCATATCAATGCCGGGCAGGCCGAAGCCGCGGTATTGGCGCATACAGTCGCCCACCGAGCAGTTTTGCGAGCCGAGGGTCGGCTCGTTCATCATGTGGCCGGTCAGGGCAATGCCGTTTTGGTCGCACCACGCGCCGATGTTGTCGCCGAACGCCTGCGCAAAGCGTTCCGCCACATGGTCGTGGTAACGGTAGCGCGCGGTGGAAACTCTGCCGCCGGGCAGCTCCCAGAACAGTTCGGGCAGGCGGTCGAGCAGCTCCTCGCCGTAAGCCGCCCGGAAGGTATCGCAAAAATCGGCGGTGAAGGGCAGCCTGGCTTCGCCGCCGTTCAGCGCCTTGCCGAACATCCGCTTGCCGGAAAACTGCGGCTCGTCCGTGAAAATGGCGGGCACGGCTTTGCCGAACTCGTCGCCGATGCATTCTTTATAGCGCTCGTGCGTGACGCGGATGAATTCGTCAATGGCGCTCTTCGACAGCGTGTCGACGTAGGTTTGCATATTGTGCCACGGGGATTCTTCCTCCGTTTTCAAAAACGCGTACCAGACGGAATCCGCGCTCTCCCCCTCGTTCAGGCGGCAGCAGCCGGTCAGGCAGCCGTTTTCATCCAGCGCCACGGCATAGCGCGCCAGCAGCTCGCCGCCCGCGCCGCGTTCGGCGTTGTCGGTGAACAGCAGGTATTTGGCGCGGTTTTCCTTTTTCTTTGTCACGTAACCGCCCGCAAAGCCGGACGGCCACTTGTCTTCGTCATACAGCCACGCGAGCATTTTGTTCTGCCTGGCTTTTGTGACGCTGCCTTTGATGAGCGCCATGAAATCGTCGGACAGATACGTCGTGGACATCCCCACGCGCACGTGCATATGGAACCCGCCGAAGCCCATGTCCTTCATGCAGTCGATCTCACGGTCGAGCAGGGCGCGGTTGAGCCGGCAGTTCCACGCCCAGAACGGGGCGGCGCGGTATTCGGCGGTGGGGCTGCGGAACAGTTCAGCGGTGAGCGGTTGGTTCTTTTTTTTGTAAAGCATGGATAAGCCTCCTTCTGCGTGATCGGAATCAAGCGGTTGTGAAATAAGGATTGACAAACGCCGCGTAAAGCGTTATCTTATTATTTATAATAGGATAGTTGTATCAAAATGTCAACGGAAACAAAAATTTTATCTACGACCTTTCAGGGAGGCGCATTATGCAGAAAAGCAAAATTCCCATGCGGTCTCAGGTGACCGTGACCGGCGGCTTTTGGGGCCAAAAGCAGCAGCTCAACCGCGCTGTGACCATCCACAGCGTTTACGACCGCTTTGTTGAAACGGGCCGGTTCGAGGCGTTCAACGTCAACTGGCGGGAGGGTATGCCCAACCGCCCGCATATTTTTTGGGATTCCGACGTGGCCAAATGGCTGGAAAGCGCGGCTTATATCATTCAGAAAACCGGCGACGAGGCGCTGACAAAAATCGTTGACGGCGTGGTCGACCTGATCGCGGAGCACCAGTGGGACGACGGCTATTTCAACATCTGCTACACGCTCTTTGAGCCGGAGGACCGCTTCACCGCGCGCATGAACCACGAGCTTTACTGCGCCGGGCATTTGATGGAGGCGGCGGTGGCCTATTATTACGCCACGGGCAAGGACAAATTTCTGCGCCTGATGTGCCGTTACGCCGACCTGATCGAAAAGGCGTTCGTGACCGAGGGCTGGGCGGAATTCAAGACCCCCGGCCATGAGGAGATCGAGCTGGCGCTGGTGAAACTGTGGAAAGCCACCGGCGAAGAACGCTACCTGAAGCTGAGCAGGCATTTCATCGATACCCGCGGCACCGACGAGGAGGAAAACGACCTCTACACCCAGTCGCACAAGCCCGTGCGCGAGCAGGAGGAGGCCGTGGGGCACTGCGTGCGCGCGCTCTACCTTTACTGCGGCATGGCGGACGTGGCCGCCGCCACGAACGATGAAGCGCTGCTGGCCGCCGCCGAAACGCTGTTTGACAGCGTGACGAACAAAAAAATGTATATCACGGGCGGCGTCGGCCAGACCTGCGTGGGCGAAGCCTTCGCGCCGGATTACGATCTGCCCGACGATTCCTCTTATTGCGAAACCTGCGCCGCCATTGCGCTGGTGCTGCTCGCGTGGCGCCTGAGCGCCATCCGGCCCGACCGCAAATTTGACGACGCGGCGGAACGCGCGCTGTTCAACGGCGTGCTCAGCGGCCTGTCGCTCGACGGCAAGAGCTTTTTCTACGCCAACGCCAACGAGGTCGACCTGACGGCAAAGTGCCAGCCCATGGAATCGCGCCACCACCCGTTCTACCCCGATACGCGCCGCGTGGAGGTGTTCGGCTGCTCCTGCTGCCCGCCCAACGTGACGCGCCTGCTCGAGCTGATCGGCGAAATCGCCTACAGCTATTCCGACAGCACCGTCTGGGTGCATCAGTTTGCCGCGTCGAACGCCGATTTTGACGGCAAGGGGCTGACGGTCGAAACCGATTACCCCCGCAGCGGCAGGGTGCGCCTGACCGTCCGGGGCAATTACACCCTTGCGCTGCGCCTGCCCGGCTGGTGCGAAAGCCACACGCTGAACAAGCCCGCCGAGCAGAAAGCCGACGGTTATCTTTATCTGCCCGTCTGCGACGGCGACGTGGTCGAATATGACATGGCCATGCCCGTGCGCTTCACGCAGGCCAACCCGCTGGTGCGCCAGCACGCGGGGCGCGCCGCGGTCGAAAAGGGGCCGCTCGTGTTCTGCGCCGAGGGGCTGGACAATCCCCTGCCGCTGCGCGGGCTGATCGTTGATCTGAACGGCAAAGCCGAACTCACCGTCGATGAAGCGCTCGGCGTGGAGCGCATCGTGCTTGACGGCTTCGTCCGCCCGGCGAGCGACCGGCTCTACGCGCCGCTGAGCAGGGAGCGGCTGCCGCAAAAAATCAGCCTCATCCCCTATTGCGCCTACGCCAACCGGGCGGAAACCGATATGCTCATCTGGTTTTTGACGACCGCCGATGGAACCGGCGGCTGCTGACGCGAGGGGAACATGATGAAAGCAAAACGGAGTTTACGCGGCAGGCTTTACTGCCGGAAAAAGAGAAAACAATATCATAAAAACCACAGCGAAAGGAACGGACACACCATGCAACATTTCACCGGCTTCAACGCCATGTTTATGGAAAAGATCGGCTTCCCGCAGGAGGCGCAGGACTGCTTCAACAAGGTGC
>CADBPL010000068.1 GCA_902796535.1 Oscillospiraceae bacterium | reverse complement strand
ATCCGTCTGTGAAAACCGATTGTGTTTGGCTTCCTGATGCTTCCCAAAAAACGCAGGCAATACTTGGTGTATTAACGAGTATTTTTGTGATATATGGCGGAAAATACTCCGTCAAGATGTGCGCCTGAGATTTAATCAGTGGTTACTTAGAATTTTCCGGCCGGTTCTGCGCCATGACGCCGGCCAGCGGATGCGGCACATACGGCTCTTCCAGATAAACGATCTCTTCCGGCGTCAGTGCCAGCTCCACCGCCTTTGCCGCGCCTTCGATGTGATGCAGTTTGGTTGCGCCCACAACAGGGGCCGTCACCCTGGTGAGCAGCCAGGCGATGGCCACTTCCGTCATGGTCACGCCGCGCTTTTCTGCCAGTTGTGCAACGCGGGCGATGATCACGTTGTCCTGCGCCGCTGTTGCGTCATATTTAAATTTGGCATACGCATCCTCATGCGCCCTCTTCGTGCCGCCCTCGCCGGGCAGCCTCGAAAGCCGGCCGGAAGCCAGCGCGCTGTAAGGCGTCAGGGCAATGTTTTCCTCGCTGCAGTACGGCGCCATTTCCCGCTCCTCCTCGCGGAAGATCAGGTTGTAATGCCCCTGCACGGAAACGAACTTCGCAAAGCCTTCCTTTTCCGCCAGCGCGTTTGCCTTGGCGATCTGCCACGCAAAGCAGTTGGAAACGCCGATATACCGGGCCTTGCCCGCCTTCACGATCCGGTTCAGCCCGTCCATGACGTCATAAATCGGCGTGTTCCAGTCCCACATATGATAAATATACAGATCCACGTAATCCATCCCGAGGTTTTTCAGGCTCGTGTTGATCATGTTCTCGATGTGCTGCCGGCCGCTCACGCCCTTTTCGATCTCCTCCTGCGTTCTCGGCAGGAATTTGGTGGCAACGACCACCTCATCGCGTTTGGCAAAATCCCGCAGCGCCCGGCCGACATACTGCTCGCTGGTGCCGCTCTGGTAGGCGATGGCCGTGTCATAAAAGTTGACGCCAAGCTCCAGCCCGCGCCGGATGATCTCTCTTGTGTGCTCCTCGTCCACCGTCCAGCTGTGCTGGCCTCTGCCCGGATCGCCAAAGCCCATGCAGCCCATGCAGATGCGGGATACGTTCAAATCGGAACGGCCGAGTCTCGTATATTGCAATCAGTTCATCTCCTTTTCCCGGAAGCGGATGACGTTCAGCGCGAGACTGTCCGCCGTGATATTGCCGCCAAAGGTTCCGCGGTTGCCCCACGCCCATGCGCCGAGCGCGATTTTCGGTAAGTTTGCCATTGTTTGATCCCTCCCGGTTTTATTGTTCCAACAGCCTGATCAGGCAGTTATAGGTGATTTCATAGATCGAATGCGCAACAAACCCCACCTGCGCTTCCTCCATTGCCGTTTTCTGCTTTTCCGTAACCTTGGCGTAAGGATAAATGCCGAACATAAACGGAAAAAACACATAAAGGAAGGTTTCCTGTTCTGCCCCGCTGAGCTCCGGGCAGAATCTGGCCAGAATGCTGCGTATATTTGCCATTGATCGTCCGTATGCCGCCTTGAAGCTCGCCAGCAGCTCCGGCCGGCTGTTCGCTTCCATATCGTAGTTGTTCATCGACAGCAGCTTGAGCAGCTGTTCCCGCTTTTCAAGGGAGCGGGCGATCCTTTCCGCCACCTGCGCTTTTGTAAGCGGCGCTTCCTCTTCCGGTATTCTTTCGAGCTCCTGATTCCAGCGCTTATATTCCAGTTCAAACAGCGCAAGAAAAATCTCTTCTTTTGTTTGAAAATAGTTGTAAATCGCAGGGCGGGAAAACGAGGTCTCCCTGCCGATCTCTTTCAGCGTGATCTCTTTGAAGCTCATGGTCTGATACAGCTTTTCGCAGGCGCTGATGATCTCCTCCCGCCTGTGCGCGATCAGCTCCGGTGTTCCTTTAAACATAATCTCTTCCTTTCTGCCGTCTGAAAGCAGCGGTTGACACGGTGTCAGCAATGTTATGATACCGCATTATTGACACCGTGTCAACCACTTTGCAAAAAATTTTTTCCGTTTTTTACTGCCGAAAATCACAATCTAAGCCCTTACGCTTTTTTCTTCAACCGGTACGCCCAGAACTTGCCGTCTCTCACACGTTCCAGCGTGCCGTCTTCGCTCAGCTCCCGCAAAATCCGATTCGCTGTCGCCGGGGAAACGCCGAGACCTTCGCATAAATCAGCGTTGCGGATCAATGGTTTTCCCCCGAGATAATCCAATACAAACTGCCGCCGATATGCCGCGTTCTGCGCGTTCTTGCCGTGCGGTTTTTCTTTTTGCCCGGATGCTTCCAGCAGCGCGGTTTTGATGGCCGCGAGCATGAACTCGATGAAGATCGTGGACCTCCCGGCGTTGTTCGAGGCATTGATCGCGTCGTAATACGCCCGCTGCCGGTTATGGATGATCGGCTCCACCGGGAGCCAGGCAAACAGCGGATCCCACTCGGCCAGCAGCCGCGTGTGCCACAGCCTTCCGATCCGCCCGTTGCCGTCGGCAAAGGGATGAATGAGCTCGAACTCATAGTGGAACACGGAGCTTTTGATCACCATGGGCAGGTCGCTGACCTTGACCCAATTCAGAAGCTGCTCCACATTCTCCGGCACATATCGCGGCAGGGTGCCCATATGCAGAATGTTGCCTTCGCTGTCCGCGACACCCACCGCGCCGGAGCGAAACAGTCCTGCCTCGTCGATCAGCCCGTGCATCATCGCGCCGTGGGCGGCCAGCAGGGAATCGACGGAATAGGGATCGAGTTCCGCCATCGTTTCATACACGGTGTAGGCATTCTTGACCTCTGCAATATCACGGGGCGGCGCGATCACATGCTTTCCGTTCAGCACAGCCGTGACCTGCTCCACGCTCAGGGTATTCTGCTCGATTGCCAAGGTGCCCTGGATCGTGCGGATGCGATTTGTGCGCCGCAGGATCGGGCTGGAGGACAATTTGCCCGCAGAAAGACGACCGACCAACTCGGCAATCTCCGCCGCATCGGTCAGCATCGCCTGTGTAATTTCAAAAGGAGGGTTTTTCATGACACACCCCGCAGTCCATAATTCGACTATATTATACCACTT
>CADBPL010000067.1 GCA_902796535.1 Oscillospiraceae bacterium | reverse complement strand
GCTCAACCGCCCGAACACGCCGGGCAGCGCGGTGAGCAGCCCCGTGATCAGCGCCGGCGCCACCGCGAAAAAGGTGGCCAGATTGCTCACAAAGCAGGCAAAGGTCGCGTCAATGCCCAAAAACAGGAACACGGGCAGGCAGCCGATGTTTGCGCTGAAGGTCACGGCAAGCGCCGCGTAAACCGCCGTTAGAATTTTGCGCAGCGGCGTAAGCCGAACGCGGGCAAACGGGTCCATCGCCAGCAGCCTGCGCCCGATGGTCACCAGCGCAAGTGTGGCGGCAAAAGAAAGCTCAAACGAGGCGCTGCAAACGGCATAGGGGTTGAACAGCAAAATCAAAGCCGCCGCCAGCCCCAGCGAATTGAGCGGGCTGACCCGCCGGTGGAACAGCACCCCGCCCAAAAACGCGCTGAGCATGAGGCACGCGCGCACGGCGGACGGGGTAAAATCCGCCACCGCCGCATAAATCCACGCCGCCGCAAGGCAAACGGCGGCGCACGGGCGCCGCTTCATGTGCAGCCCGCGCCGCAGCAGCTGAAACAGCGCAAGCATGAGCAGGTTCATGTGCAGGCCGGAAACGGCGATCACGTGCGAAATGCCGGCGCTTTTGAAGGCGCCGTAGGTGTCGTCGGACAGGCCGTCCTTCACGCCGGTGACCATGGCGGCCGCCGCGGCGCCCGGCTGACCGCCGACGCGCTGTGTGATGCGCTCGATGAGAAAGCAGCGGGCGACATACGGCCAATCCCTGACCCGCGCCTTTTCCAAGCGCTGAACGGTCAGCTCCTTCGGGTACCAGCAGGTCAGAAACACCCGACCGGCGCGGCTGAGCCACGGCTGGTCAGCGTAGAGCTTGCCGTAAAACGAAACCCGGTCGCCGGGCTTCAGATCGAGGTTTTCTTTGGTAACGAGCGTGACCTTTTGGCCCTGCTCGGTGCGCACGACCGTAAAGCTGTGGTCTTCTGAACCATAGGCTTCCCCGGTTGCCTCGCCTCGCAGGGAAACCGTTTGCCGATCCATGGCCAGCGCCGGTTCCCACACCGTTTTTTGCGCCGCAGCAAACAGCACGGCGGCCGCCATAACGCTCAGCAGCAACAGGGCCGCGCCGCCGCGGTCGTTCCGCCCCCTTGCCAACAGGCAGATGCCGAGGCAGACCGCTGCCGAAGCTGCCGCAACAACGGTAAGCTCCGGGTTGAGGTTGAGCACAAAAAGCGTTGCGGCAAAGCCCAGCCCAATGCGGGCAAACGGGTTTTGGATCATGGTTTATTTGAAGAACAGGGGCAGTTTTTCAAGGAACACGATGTCCTTGCGCTCGGCGGCGTCGCCCTCCGCGAGCACGGCGGCCTTGGCGACCACGTCGCAGTCAAACTGCGACACCAGCTCTTCGACCGCGCGCAGCGATTCTCCCGTGCTGATCACGTCGTCGAGGATCACAACGCGCCTGCCGCGCAGCTGTTCGCCGTCCGCCCCGTCGAGGATCAGGGTCTGCACGGCGTCGGTGGTGATGGAGCGCACATTGACAGAAACGGGGTTTTGCATGTAAAGCTTTGCCTTTTTGCGCACAACAAAATATTTTTTGCCGCTCTGGCGCGACATTTCATAGGCCAGCGGAATGCTCTTGGCTTCCGGGGTGACGATGCAGTCAAACGCGGGCAGCTTTTTCAGCAGCTCCGCCGCAGCGGCAACGGTCAGCTCCACGTCGCCGAAAATGATGAAGCCGGCAATATCCAGTTTGTCGTTGATCGGGCAGCGCGGCAGATGGCGCTCGCAGCCCGCAATGGTCATGGTGTAGTATTCGCTCATTTGTTCTTGATCCTCTTTCCTGTTCTGGCTTTGAGAAATTGTAATTTATTGAACTGAAGCTCGAAGCGATATGTTGCTGCGCAACGCGATATATTTGCTTCGCAAATTCGATATATGCTCACTGCGTTCGCATACGATATGATATAAATTCCTTTACTTGCCCCACAGGGCATATCACGTGCGAAGCACATATCGAATCCGATAGGATATATCGAAAATTCCGTCAGGAATTTATATCGCTTCGTAATTTGTCTGCGACAAATTACGATCAGCCGGGAGGCCAGGTGAAATCGCGCCCGCCAAGCAGGTGGAAGTGCAGGTGCGGCACGCTCTGCCCCGCAGAAACACCGCTGTTGGTGACCACGCGAAAACCCTCTTTCAGGCCGAGCTCCTGTGCGAGCCTGGCGATCACCTCAAAAATGTGGGCGACCACGGCGGAATTTTCGGGCGTGACGGAGGCGGCGGATTGCATGTGCGCCTTGGGGATGACCAGCACGTGAACCGGCGCCTGCGGCTCCAGATCATAAAACGCCATCACGGTTTCATCCTCATACGCTTTTTTCGAGGGGATCTCACCGGCGGCGATTTTGCAAAAGATACAATCGGACATAAGAAACTCCTTTCTCATTATTATATTATAATACAAATAACATTTTACGCTTTTCTTTCCGTATAGTCAAGACAATCACGTTGAAAGTCTTGAAATTATAAGGAAAGAATGATACAATATCTGACAACCAACAAAAGAGGTGTTAATTATGAAAGGAACCACAAAATTTTTCGCGCTCCTGCTCTGCCTGACGGTTTTTGTCGGCGTGTTCACCGCCTGCTCCGGCAAGGGAACCGGCAAGGATTCAGGCCTTTACAGCGACTCCTACACCGAGCGCACCACCAACAAAACCGAAAAGAAATACGGCGTGCGCCCCCAGGTGCAGTTCACCGTGGCTGTTGACGGCGAAGAGGCCGGTAAGTTCACCATTGAGCTTTACCCCAACCTTGCCCCCGAAACCTGTGAAAACTTTATGAAGCTGGTCAAAAAAGGCTTTTACAACGGCAAGACCTTCCACCGCATCATTGATAATTTCATGATCCAGGGCGGCGACCCCAACGGCGACGGAACAGGCGGCACCGACCCCATCAAGGGCGAATTTTCGGCCAACGGGTTCGACAACCCCATTTCCCACACCCGCGGCGTGGTCTCCATGGCGCGCAAACCAAACGATATGAATTCGGCCAGCTGCCAGTTCTTTATCTGCTATTCCGATATGTATAAAGACACGCTCGACGGCCAGTACGCCGCGTTTGGCAAGGTGATTGACGGTATGCTGTTCATCGACACGCTTGCTGATATTGAATGTGAACTTGGGGGCGACGGCCAGCTTTCCAAGCCGAAAAAAGAAGTGAAGATCGTATCCGCCGAGCTGTTCAACGTCAGCAAAGGCGAATCGGTTGTCAACCTTTGACGGCTGACGTGATTTGAGTCCCCTTTCTCAAGTCAATACCGCGCCATAACAAAAAACGACCGCGCTGTCAGACCGGAACGGCTTTTGACAGTGCGGTTTTTCTGCCGCATTTTGCGCTGCGGATCGTTATGACGGCCGCGCTTTTTCTTCAAACAGGCAGGCTTTTTTCTGCAAAAAACCGAGCCGACCCGCGGGAAGTTCCCGGGGTCGGCTCGCTGCCGTTTTATCAAAGCACCGTTATGCGTTGGCGGGTTCGGGCAGGTCAACATATTTGCCGACAAATTCCCAAACCTTTGCCCAATAGGTCTCGGGGTCGACGCAGACGGATTCGGCGTGCGCCGCGCCGGGGATGGTGATGATGTCCTTTTCGCCGCCGAAGGCGTCATAGTTGCGGAACACCATTTCAAACGGCACAAAGTCGTCCGCCTCGCCGTGGATGAACAGCATGGGCGTGGTGGATTTTTGAAGCTGGTCGACGGCGGAGGCTTCTTTGAAGTCGATGCCGCCGTGCACCTTGGTCATGAACTGACCCGCGTTGAGGAACGGGAATTTGGGCAGATGGAACAGTTCGCCGATCTGATATTCAAACTCGTCATAAACGCTGGTGTAGCCGCAGTCTTCCACGGCGCAGACCACGTTGGCGGGCAGCTGTTCGCCAACGGTCATCATCACCGTGGCGGCGCCCATGGATTCGCCGTGCAGCACGATCTGCGCGTCAGGGCAGCGGTGCAGGATGAAGTAGATCCAGCCGATAATGTCATAACGGTCAAGCCAGCCCATCGAAATTTTTCTGTCGCAGCCGTTTTTGTGGCCGCGCATACAGGGGTAGATCATGTTGAAGCCTTTTTCGTGGTAGACTTTGCCGTATTTTGCCATGCTGTGCGGGTTGGCGGTGTAGCCGTGAACCAGAATGACCCAGCGCTTGCTGTCAGGAAAATCGTCGATGCATTCGGCCGTGGTCACTTCGCCCAGGCAGTTGGTGGAATGTACGTAGGTGTGATTCGCTTCACCGAACCAGTTCGGCAGCGGCGCGGAAAAATCGGTGGGCTTGAGGTCGTCCATGCGGGCGGGATTCTTTTCGCGTTTGCTCTGCGCAAAGGTCAGGCCTTCAAAGGTCAGCGAAAAGCGGTAAAGCGCCTCGCCCACGGCAAGGGTCGCACCGGCGGCGCCGGCGGCCACGCCGGCAAGGCCGAGCAGGGTTTTGGTCGTTTTTTTCATGAGTTTCTTCCTTTCTTCTCTCGTCGTAACTCGTGTGGCTTTGCAATATGGTGAAAGCGGTTTTGCTGTGGGATTTATTCGGTGAACAGCTTGAAGGTTTTGATCTCAAACGGGTTGATCTCAAAGTGGAGCTGCCTGCCGTAAAAGCCGTCGAACGCCTGATCCTCACGCTCGAGCAGGTTGACCTCGGCAGCCTTTTCGATCCCGGCAAAGAACTCCACGTCCACCTTCGTTCTGCGCCCGGCCTTTTCGACGAAGCGGATAATGTAGGCGTCCTCATCCTCGCATTTTTTCAGCGCCTCAAGCGGCACGTTATCCGCCGAAACTCTCACAAAGCTGTGTTCCAGGTCGCCCTTACTGTCGGGCTTGATGACGACCGGCGTGAGCGGGTTATTGAACGCAAGCCCCTGCGTCAGGGTGCCGGCGTCTTTCCAATTGCCCGCGTGCGGGTAGAGCGAATAGCAGAACGTGTGGTCGCCGCGGTCGCTCTCGGGGTCGGGGTTCATGGGCGCTTTGAGGAGGGTGACGATCATGCGGTTTTTATCCACTTCGTAACCGTACTTGCAGTCGTTCAGAATCGAAACGCCGTAGCCGTCCTCACTCATGTCGATAAAGTTGTGCGCGGAAACTTCAAACTTCGCTTTGTCGTAGGGATTATAGCGGTAGTTGGAGCTTTCGATGGTGGCATAGGCAATGTCGCGCGTGAATTTTTTCGCTTCGATATCCACGTCAAAGCCGACCTTGAGCAGCTTTTCCTTCTCGTGCCAGCTGATGAAGGTGTCAAAGTCGATGCGGTCAAGCTCGTTGTAGAGAAGGATGTTCTGACGGATGCGGGAGCGGTTGATGGTTTTGGAAACGGTCACGCAGGTGAACACGTCGCCCTTGACCACGCGCTCGATCGTGCCGGCGGGCGTTTCAAATTCGCGGTCGACGTAGGTGGCGACAATATCCCACGCGTCGTATTTGCCGGGCAGATCCTCATAAAAACGGAACACGTTGCCCTTGCCGGCAAGCACTTCGCGGCTGTTCTGCTTGTCATATATGCCGGTCAGCTCGGCGCGATCGTCGAACGTGAGGGCAAAGAAATCGTTTTCCACTTCGGTCGCTTCGATCTCAACGGTGGCAGGCACGTCGGCCGGTTTGGCGTAATACACTTTGTAGCCGCAGGCGGGCACGTCTTTGGCAATAAAGCAAAGCGTCCGCTTGCCGTCGGGCTTGGTGTAGACCTGAACGGGCACCTTTTCGCCGTCGGCGGTGTAGATCTCGGCCTCCTGATACGGCAGCTCCACCTTGGTGGTCGTGTCGCTGCCCAGCGCATTGAACAGCGCAAAGGGCATCCCGTAGATCTGGCTGCCGTTGATGCCGCCGGCAATGGCGTCGAACGCCTTGTTTTTCACTTCGTTGATAATGGCGAGGATGCTCTCATATTCGTCGCACATATCGTGGAACACTTCGGTGATGTGCGAGCCGGGCAGCCCGTCGTGGAACTGGGTGGTGAGCAGGCGCTGCCACGCTTCGTTGAGGCGCTTGAGCGGATAAGCCTCGCCCTTCTGCATGGCGATCGAGGCAAAGATTTCTGCCTGACGCAATTCGTTTTCGCAGCGGCGGTTGTATTTTTTGAGCAGCGCCTTGGTGGTGTGAACGCCGCGGTGCTCTTCCAGATAAAGCTCGTCTTTCCACGTGGGGATATTCGTATCGGTCGCCTTTGCCTTCATGCGGGCGAGCGAATCCTCGATTTTGCTCACTTTGGTTTTGGGCAGGCCGGGGAAGTTTTTGTAGCGTTTGACGTATTCCAGCATTTCGGTGTCGACGCCGCCGCCGCCGTCGCCCCAGCCGTAGCAGTACATCGATTCGCCGATGGTGGCTTTGTCGGTGTAGCGTTCCCAGTTCATCTTCAGCGAGTCGGCCTCGACCGTGCCGATGAAATGGGTGGGCGGCACGATGGAGAACACGCGGGAGCCGTCGGGGCCTTCCCACCAGAAGGTGTGGTACTGCCACGGGTTCGTGTCGTTCCAGATGCCCATTTTATGGGTCACAAAATATTCCACGCCCGCTTTTTTGAGAATTTGCGGCATGGCGTAGCCGTTGCCGAACACGTCGGGCACCCAGCAGGTTTTGGGCGTGATGCCGAAGGTTTTTTCGGCGTAGCGCACGCCGTGGAGCAGCTGGCGGGTGAAGGATTCGCCGCTGATGAGGTTGCAGTCCGGCTCGACCCACATGGCGCCGATATATTCCCAGCGGCCCTCTTTCATGCGCTTTTTGACCTGTTCAAACAGCGCGGGGTAGCAGTTTTGCATCTCGATATAAGTCGGCACGGTGCTCTGTGAGAAAATAAAATCGGGGTATTGCTCCATCAGGCGCAGCATGGTGGCATGGGTGCGGCCCAGCTTGCGCAGATATTCTTTGTAGGCCCACATGAAAACGATGTCCAGGTGGGAGTTGCCGATGAGCGAAAGCGTGCCCTCGGAGGCGTAATTCGGGTTGTTGTAAACTTTATCCTGCAAAATCTGCTTGGCGATACGCAGCTCGTCTTTGAATTCTTCGCCCTCCAGGTCAAAATTGACGTGGGTGAACGCCTCTTTGAGCGCGGCGCGGATCACTTCCGCCAGCCCCTTGTCGAGCACGGGCATGAACAGCGCGTTGAACACGGCCTTGAAATCCCAGTAAACGTCTTCGATCTCGGGGTCGACGCAGCCGAGAAAAGAGCAGGAAAGCGTTTTAACGGTGGATTCGTTGGAATGCCACACATAGTAGGATTCGATATCCACGTCAAAATGCTCGCCGCCCTGCGCGCACTCGGTGAGCAGCACGCTGTTGCGGAACGGGTCAAGCCCCTGATAGGGTTCGCCGTTGAGCGTGACCAGACTGTCGCCGCCGAAATAGACGTTGAGCGTGACCTTTTTGCCCTCAAACCGCTGCGGCAGGTCGAAGCTGTTTTTGAAAAACGCGCTCCAGCCGTTGTTGCCCCAGGTGTCGCCAACGTTCAGATCCTTCCACTCGTCATAAAAGTATTCGTATTCGCCGGGCGCCTTGTAAATGCATTCCTTCATTTTCCATGCGGGGATGGATTCAATATCGGTGAAGATTCTTTTTTTGAGCGTTTTCAGCTTGACCTTCACCAGATCGTCAAACGAAAAAATGCCTCTCTGCTTGCCTTTGGTGGCGTCGCGCCAATCGTCCACGTGGGCGTCCATAGCGTCCAGAGAAGCGACGGCGTCAAAATTTTTGATCTCCGACAAAGTTAACATCCTTTCCTGAACGGAAGATGAGCGCGTCACCTTCCGATATCACCAAATATTTCTTTCAGTATAACATCATCCTGCCGCTATTTCAATACATACCGCGCGCAAAAAGATTACTTTTTCATTAAGGGCTTTTGCATCAGGCCGTTGCTTTCTTTCCGTTCGCACCGGAAGAAAACGCGTGCTGCTGCCCGCTCACGGCGCGGGCGCCATATCGAACGCCAGTTCGCCGCCGCCCAGCAGCGCCTCGTGCGTCACGGTGTAATCGCTGACCGGCTTGCCGTTGAAGGTAACAGAGCGGACGTAGACGTTCCCGGCGCTGTTGTTGTGAACGGTGACCGTGAGCGTTTTGCCGTTTTCAAGCCGGAGCGTCGCGCCGTTGACCGCGGGAGAGCCGATAAAATAATCCGCCGTGCCCGCGTTCGGGTAAAAGCCGAGAGCGGAGAACACATACCACGCGCTGAGCGTGCCGCCGTCGTCGTTGCCGTCAAGGCCGTTGATATCGGTGCTGAAGCGGTTGGCAAGCGTCCAGCGCACCCATTTCTGGGTCAGGTCGGGGCGGCCGGCGGCGAGGAACAGGTAGGGCGTGTGGATATCGTGCTGGTTGCCGATCCAATAGCCCGTGCCCGGGTCGATATCCGCCCGCCGCAGCGAAGCGTTTTGCATGAATTTGTCAAGCTCTTTCACAAATTTCTCTTTGGAGCCGAACAGGTCGATCAGCCCCTGCGGATCCTGCTGCACGCTCCAGCGCCAGTGATCCGCGCCGCCTTCGCAGAACGCGTGGAAATAATCCGTGCCGAAAATATCGTCAAAAAACGACGTGATGTGCGTGGTGATGGGGTGAAACGTTCCGTCCGCGCTGCGCGGCATAAAGTATTCCGTGTCGCCGTCCCAGATGTTTTTGTAATACTGCGAACGGGCGGCGAAATCCTCGGCTGTTTCCGTTTTGCCCAGCGCCGCGGCCAGCCGCGAAACAGCGGCGTTTTCCCATGAGAATTCCAGCGTTTTGGAAACCGAATAGCGGCCGATAACGTCGTCGGGCAAATAGCCGTATTGATTGAGCGCCGTCATTTCTTTTTTCAGGTCGCCGTCGCCGATCTCGCCGTTGGCGCAGCGCACCATATATTGCAGCGCCTTTTCGGCGTCGAACGAAAAGCCCTTCAGATAGCTTTCGGTGAGCACGATGTTGGCGGGGTTGCCGAACATGGAGCCGGAATAGCCGCCGCCCATCGGCCAGCGCGGCAGCACGCCGCCCTGCTCCGCCATGGCCAGCAGGCTTTCGACGCTGTCCCGCTGAATGTCGGGGGCGATGAGGGTGTAAAGCGAATGCGTGGTGCGGCAGGTATCCCACAGCGACATATCGGTGCGGTAGGTGTAATTCTCCGCGCGGTGCACCGCCTTGTCGAAGCCAAGGTAATCGCCGTTGACGTCGGTGAAATCGGTGGGCATGATCATGGAATGATACAGCGCCGTGTAGAAAACTCTTTTCGTTGTTTCGTCGGCGTCGATCTGAACCGAGGCCAGACGGTCCTCCCATTCGTCGACCGCCGCCCCGCGCACGGCGTCAAAGCTTTTGCCGCCCACCTCCGCCGCCAGATTTTCTTTGGCGTTTTCAGCGCTGACAAAGCTGATGCCGGCCCGGTAATTCAGTTCCTTTTCGGCAAAGCGCAAAACCATTTTGCCGTCGTTCAGGTCCGTGCCGCTCGGCGCCGAATCAAAGGTGGCGTAAAGGTAAACGGTCAGGCCGCCGTAACGGTCGCTGAACGCGTCGTGAAGCCGCGCGCGCGCCGTCAGCGCGTTTTCCGCCGCAACGTATTCGATCGCCGTGTTTTCCGTGTGGCCGCTGCCGATGCAGGAACCGGCGTCCACGCAGATGGCGGCGTCGCCCGCCTTGCTGAACGTGAAGCGGAACGCGGCGCAGTGCGCGGTTGCCGTCATTTCGCACAGCGCGCCCGCCGTGGGCAGCGCGACCCCGTAATAGCCCGGGGCGGCGCTTTCCTGCGCGTGTGAATACGGCAGGCGCTTCACGGCCTTGCCCTTCACGCACGGCAGCACGCGGAACATCCCGTAATCCTGCGCGCCTGTGCCGGAGAGCCGCCCGAGGCTGAACCCGAGCAGGTGGCTGTATTCATAAAAGGAGCCGGAGGTGTTCACCCGAAGCCTTGCGGTGCCGAAGGCGGTGCAGGTATCCGGCCCCACCCGAACGCTGCCGAACGGCACGCAGGCCGCCGGGCTGAGCATGGCGCACGCCCAGGGAATACCGCCGGTGCCGACGAACGGATCGACATATTGGGTGAGCGCGCCGGTCTGCGGCTCAGGCAGAGCGATCCTGAGCTTGTATCCGCCAATCAGGCAGGAGAACAGCATTTCAACGGTAACAAACAGGGATACGATGATGCGCAGCAGTTTCACGGCCAACACCTCTGTCTTTAATTGCGGGATTGCCTAAGGCAATGCCGCATCATTCCGGTGCACGGATTGCGCAGCAGACTTTTTCGTCAGGCTGCGCAAGATTTCCGCAGGAAGGCTCGCGCCTTTCAAGGGAAGCTTGGGCAGGATGACGGAATAAGGATCAAGCAAGGCGTGCGCTGCGAATGGTGCGGGATTGCCTTTATCATACCACAGTTTTTTCCCTCTTGCAACGGCCTGCAAAAGAATGCCGGAAGATAAAAATGCAAAAGAATACCGGAAGATAAAAAAGGCAGGAGGCTTATGTTTCGCCTCTTGCCTTCTGCCTCTTGCTTTTTGATCCCGACCGCTGACCTGCCTGCTCATCCAACCATGACGACGACCACGGTAATATCGTCGCAATGAGCGGCGGGGGAGCTTTCCTTTGCGATTTTCACGACCCGCTCCGCCAGATCGGAGGGGTCGTTTTTTCGGTAGCGCACGAGTTCGCTTTTCACCTGCTCCAGACAGTCCGTGCCCACGCCGTCGGACATGACCAGAACAACGTCGCCAGCGCCGATGGGCAGGCTGGTTTCATCCACCTGCGTTTCGCGCAGGATACCGAGCGGCATGGAGCTTTTGCCCACGGTCGCAACGCGCCTGCCGCGGCGCACCAGACTGTAATTTGCCCCCGCTTTGAAAAAGTCCGCGCGTTTGGCGTGCAGATCAAAGCGCACGGCGTCGATGGTCGCCAGCGTTTCTTCGGCGGATTTGGCGATCAGAGCCGAATTGGTGAGCCGGAACGTGCTCGCGGGGTTCAGCCCCGCCACCAGCAGCCGCGCAAACAGCCACGACGCCACGGCGCCGTCGATGGCTGCGCGGGCGCCCGTGCCCATGCCGTCGCTCACCAGCACCACCTGCCGCCCCTCGCGGTCGGTGAACCGCTCAAACCGGTCGCCGCACAGCCCCGACGCGTCGCAAACGTGGCGCGCATGGCCGATGCACAGGCTCAGCGACGGCTTCTCATCAAACACAAGGCTTGTCCCGTCCTCCCGCTCGGTCACGGTCGGGTTGTTGAGCAAAAAGCCGCTTGCCTTTTCCAGCGCGCCGACCAGCGCCGCGCGGCTGACGCCGCCCCTGATCGGTTCGGCGCTGATCTCCACGCGCCCCCTGCCGTCGGTTCGGGTGCAGACCACCTGTCTGGGCGTGATACCAAACGAATAAAGCGCCGTTTTGATGCGCTGCGCCGCCGCCGTGTCAAAGGTGACGTCCTCCGCCAGCCGCAGCGACACGTCGTCGAGCACGCCCGCCATATGGCGGAACTGATCGAACACCAGCGCGCCCTTTTCATCCTGCCTGTCCGCTTCGTCGTAGCGGCCGATCTCATCTGTGATGCGTTCCATGGCCATTGACACTTCTCCCATTGCTTTTTTCACATGACCGACGCGCATGAGCAGCAGGTGCTTCATTGCTTCGGCCTGCGGCAGCCGTTCGCCCGGCCGCAGCAGCTTTTCCGCTTTTTCAAACATCATCTCGGGTAAAAACAAAAACACGGCGCAGCCCAGCGTGCTTTCCAGCAAAAACGGAACCGTCAGCGCCGTCCGGCTTTCATCCAGCAGCAGCACCACGCTGCCGGCCGCCAAAAAGCCGAACGCCTTCGGGAACCGCGCCCTGCCCCCGGCCAGCCCGGCCAGCAGCGCGCCGAAGGTGTAGGCGCCGCCGAGCGGCGGAGCCGCTTCAAAAACGCCCAGCGTGAACCCCAGCGCACAGCCGCTCACCGCCGCCGCGCCGAGGCTGCCGCGATGCGCGCAGGCCAGAATGAACAGCACCGCCGCGATGCGCGCAAACGAAATGCCCGCCGCCTGAATGAATTCCACCGATCCGAACAGCACGCAGCAAAAAAAGAGCAGACTTGCCCGCTGCTCTCCGTCGAGCGGCCGCTGTTCGCTCAGGGCGTTTTGCGCCTGCACCGCGCCGTAAAACAAATAACCGCCCGCGCCGCCGAGTACGGCTTCGCACACGCCCGACAGCACGCCGTCCAATGAAAACCCCTGCGCCGCCATCACGACAACACTTGCCGCCAACAGGCTCGCCGCCGCGTTGACGCCGCGCCCCAGGGCGCTTTGGCGCACGAACGACGCTTTGCTCAGCAGGGTGTTGACAAAGCAGACAACGGCCAGCGCCGCCGCCTTCTGCACCGCCGCCGTGCCGCTCAGGCGCAAAAAGCAGCCCAGGCAGCCGCCGAGCAGCACGGCCGGGATCCGGCGCTGCTCAACCGCCGCGGCAAATGCGCAGGCAAAGGGCGAAACCGTGCCGAACAGCGCCGTTGCCGAAAAGCCGAGTGAAAACAAAAACCCCGCCGCCTGCTGCACGATCAGCTCTTTGCCGCCCGGAGAAAAGCGCAGAGCCTGTCTGATTTTTTGATTCTTTTCCGCCATAGGCCAACTCCCCGATCGTTTTATCGTTTTGCTTCATTTGACAAAAAACGCCCGCCGATCAACGGGTCCTGCCCGGATCAGCGTCACCTGTGCCCATCATAGCACGGCGCGCTGCAAAAAAATGTCACTATCTCTTGTATTTTTTTGAAAAATGATTGGCTTTTTAAACTAAATATGGTATAATAAATCGAATATCAATATTTCGGCGGCTGCGGCGCGTGCCGGCGGCTGCCCCGGAGAAGAAAATCATGGAAGAACAAAAGCCTGACCTCATCATCGGGCGCAACGCCGTAGCCGAAGCGCTGCGCAGCGGGCGCGAGATCGACAGCCTGCTCATCGCCCGGGGCGAGCGCAGCGGCAGCCTCGGCAAGCTCATTGCGCAATGCCGCGAAAAAGGCGTTGTGGTGAAGGAAGTCGACAAAAAGAAGCTGGACTATCTGTGCGGCGAAGGCAACCATCAGGGCGTTGCCGCCTATGTTGCCGCCCACGAATACGCGAGCGTTGACGATATTTTCAACGCGGCGCAGGCCAAAAATGAAAAACCGTTTATTATTGTTTGCGACGAGATCGAGGATCCGCACAATTTGGGCGCCATCATCCGCAGTGCGGACGCGGCCGGTGCGCACGGCGTGATCATTCCCAAACGGCGCAACGCCGGGCTGAGCTACGCTGTGGGCAAATCCTCCGCCGGCGCCATCGAATATGTGCCCGTAGCGCGCGTGGCCAACCTGCCCAGCCTGCTTGAGGAATTGAAGCAGCGCGGCGTGTGGGTCTACGGCGCGGATATGGACGGGCAGAGCTGGCGCCAAACCGATTTCAGCGGCGGCGTCGCGCTCGTGATCGGTTCTGAGGGGCGGGGGCTTGGCCGCCTGGTCAAAGAAAAATGCGACGTGATCGTTTCCCTGCCCATGAAAGGGCACGTCAATTCCCTCAACGCCTCGGTCGCCGCAGGTATTTTGATGTTTGAAGTTGCTGAACAACGGTCGTAACCCGAAAGGAGCTGACAAAATTGAGCCTTGATTTTGACCTTTCCTTAGACGCCTTGTTGGCGCAGATCCAAACTGCGCTGCCGGAAGAACCGGAACCGTATCGTCCCGCGCAGGAACCGGTGAAAGAACCAAAAAAGCCGGTCAAAGCGCAGGCTGAGCCGGTGGCTTACACGCCTGCGCCGGTCAAAAAAACAGCCGCGCCGGAGCCGGTGAAAGCGCCGGAAAGGTCCGCCGCAGCCGAAGCGAGCCGGATCGCCGCATCGCCCGAACAGGCTGAGATCGCGGCGGAGCCCGCCGCCAATGAGCCGCCCGAAGCATCCGAGCCGGTGAAGGCGTTTGATCCGACGGCGTTTGCCGCAAAAGCGGAACCGGAAAAGGCGGCGAAGCCGGTTGAAGAGGCCCCGGCGATCACCGAAAAAACGATTGAGATCAATCAGGCCTTCCCCAAAAAGAGCGGGGCAAAGCAGGTTCAGGGCGAGGAAAACCTGTCCAGAACCCAAACGGTCACGGTCAAAGCCATGCAGGAATCCCCCCGGTTCTTTGAACGCCCCGGCATTGTCACTGTCAAGAGCGACAAGTTCGGCAAAACGGGGGATCTGAACGCCGTTCCCTCCATTATGGCGGCGGAAGACGCGCTGAAAATGAAGAGAAAGCCCGCCCAGGAGGAAACGAAGCCGAAAGAGAAAAACCTGCAGATGGTTCTGGAGGGCTTCATGCCCGACACGAGCACACGCGAATATATCGACGACGCAAAAGCGGAAAACGAGCTGAAGGAAAACCGCATTCAAAAGGTGGAAAGCTTCCGTCTGGAGGGTGTGGAAGAAAAAGAAAAAGAGATCAACACCGAGATCCTGGAAGAAATGACAAAAAGCGGCGGCGAAGGGCTGGCCGGCGGCAAGCGCTTTTCTTTTATCAAAGCCAAAGCGCGCGCCAACCGCCAGCGCGTGGAATACAACCGCACGCAGGATCGCAACCGCACGTTCCGTTTTCTGAACAAAAAGCATACCGTCACCCTTACGTCAACCGTCATCTGCGCCGTTTGCGCCCTTGGGCTGCTGTTCACCGGCGCAATTCCCGCGGTCGCTGCCGGTTTGAACGAAAGCCTTGCGCCGCAGTGGCTGGGCACGATGCCCGCAAGCTGCTTCTTTTCGCTGCTTTTGCTGCTGATCTGCACCTTTGCCGGGCTGCCGATCTATTCGCGCGGCGTCACCTGCTTTTTCAACGGCAGCGGCAGGCCGAACGCCTGCACGGCGGTGGCTGCGGCGCTCGTGGCGTGTTTTGTGCAGCTGATCGCGGCCAGTCTGAGCACCGAAGGAAAAAATGTGCCCTGTTTTGCGCTGCTCGGTGCGGTGGCCGTTGTGCTGTTCGGCGTGGGTCAGTTGATCTCGCTGAGCGATATTGCCAAAAACTTCCTGTTCCTGTCCGCGCTTGACCGCGGCGGCAATCTTTACGCGGCCGACACCATTGAAAACGCCGCCGATATCAAACGGCTAGCGCAGGAAAGCGTTGAAGGCGGCGCCGATATCCGCTATTCGGCCAAAGCAAAATTTGCCGCAAACTTCCTCTCCTATGCCTTTGCGGGCGATTCGACCGACGACCTTTGCGCCTGGCTGACGCCCGTTGGCGCCGCAGCGTCGTTCGTGCTGGCCGTCATTGTCGGCCTTGCCAAAAAAGACGTTGCCTATGCGTTCAGCATTTTCAGCTGCGCCATGTGCATGAGCATTCCCGTTTCATCGGCCATTGCGCTTGCGCTGCCGCTCAGCCGCACCAACAGCCGCCTGCGTGATGACGGCGGTTTTCTGAGCAGCTACGCCGCCGCGTTTGAATATGAAACCACCAACGTTGTTGCCGTGGACGCCGCCGATCTGTTCCCGGCCGAATGCTGCGACATTCACGGCATGAAGCCGTTCGGCGGCGTGCGCATTGATGAGGCGATCCTGACCGCCGCTTCCATGATCCTTGCCGTGGGCGGCCCCATCGGCGCGCTGTTGGGCAACGTGGTCATGGGCCGCAAGGAGCTGCTCCTGCCCGTGGAAGAGCTGATCTATGAAGAACGGCTGGGGCTTTCTGGCTGGATCCGGGGGCGCTGTGTGGTTTTGGGCAACCGCCGCATGATGGAAAACCACAACATCGAAATCCCGGAAGAGGCAAAGGAATCCCGCTACGCCCGCGGCGGCCGCCGCGTGTTGTATCTGGCCGACAACAGCAAGCTCATCGCCCTGTTCGTAGTCAGCTACGGCACCGACGTGCGCATTGCCGAAAATGTGCGCAAGATCGAAGAAAGCGGCATCAACCTTCTGGTGCGTTCCACCGACCCGAATATCACCGAAAAATCCATTGCCATGACCTTCGGCATCCCCGTGAGCAGCATCAAGGTGGTGAGCAACGCCGCCGGCGAAGTGCTGACCGCTTACGCCAAGCGTGTGAACCCGCGGCTGGAGGCCAAGCTGGTTCACAACGGCTCGCCCCTCGCCTTCCTGCACGCCGTGCGCGCCGCCGGCCGCCTTTGCGGCATTGCCGGGCGCATCAACGCCCAGCAGATCGCCTGCTGCGCCGCCGGGCTGCTGATCGTGACGATCCTGTCGCTGCTCCCCGCCGCCGTTTCGCCGCTCGTTGTGTGCCTGTGCCAGTTCGTGTGGGTGCTCGTCGGCCTTGCCGTTCCCCTCGCCGGTCGGGAATAACACACAGCGTGAACATCCCGCCGACGCTTTTTAACAAAACAAAACAAAAAACGGCTTGATATGCCCGCGTTGGGCGTCAAGCCGTTTTATTCTTTTTTAATTCTGCTCAGATCGGCTGCTGGGAGATTTTCATGCAGGTTGCCGTGATAACGAAAACGAGCGTGAACACGGCCAGCAGCAACAGCGCGTAAAGGATGCGGTTGCGGTTCTTGCGGCGGCGCTCCTGCTGCGCAAAGGTGATGGTGTGGGTCGACGTGGGTGAATCGGTTTCGGGATAATCCCGCCGGAAGTAATATGCGCTGCGGCGGCGGATCTCCGGTTCCGGAATGATGGGGCGAAAATCCTCCTCCGACGGCGGCGCTTTTTCCTGATTGAGCAGATCAAACAATTCTTTTTCATCCATTGGCATGGCCGCCACCCCCTTTTTTCACACAAACATGGCCTGACCGGACATACCGACAAAGCCGAGTGAAACGAGCGCAATGTAAACAAACAGCGCCGGTTTGCCGCGGAACGCGCCCGGGATCGTTTCGTTCTGGCTCAGCTGATCCTGCCCTGCGCCGATGAGCAGCACCGCCAGCACGAACGCCAGCCCCGCGCCAAGGCCGAGGCCGATGGATTCCAGCACACCGAAAGCAGCGCGGCGGTTAATCATGGGCACGGCGAGCACCAGCGTGTTCACCGCCGCCATACCGATGCGGTGAATGTCTTCATTTTTCTTTTTCAGGCCGTAACGGATCACCGCCGTAAAGCCCAGATAAACGGCGGCCAGCACGGCGCAATAGATCAACAGGTGATAAGCGGTCGTTAAGCCGCGCACCTTCGGGATCAGATCCAGCGCGCTGCACACGGCGGCTGTTGTGCCCGTAAAAAAGGCAACCGTGAACGCAAGGGGCAAAAACTCCTTCGGCTTGGTGGCAATGCGAACCGCTTCGCTCATGCCGAAGCCGCCGTTAAACACCAGATTTTGCAGCAGCAGCGCAAAAACAGCGGCGTTCAAAAAAGCAAACACCATAGCGTATTCTTCTCCTTCTCAGTTCATCCCGGTCACTGATCGTTCAGCACGTCGTCAAGCGAACGGTTGAGCAGCGCTTCCAATTCCTCGTCCTGTTCATTGAGGATGTTTGGCTTCGGTTCAAATCGGCTCGCTGCGGAAGCGTCCGGCCGGGCGAACCGATCGCCGACCTTCGGCGTTTCAATGGGTTCGGGCTTCGACACCGACTTTGGTTCGGGCTTCGGCACCGGTTTGGGCTCGGGCTTCGGCATCGGCTTGGGTTCGGGCTTCGGCACCGGCTTGGGTTCGGGCTTCGGCACCGGCTTGGGTTCTGGCTTCGGCACCGGCTTGGGCTCGGGCCTCGGCACCGGCTTGGGCTCG
>CADBPL010000066.1 GCA_902796535.1 Oscillospiraceae bacterium | reverse complement strand
GATGCCGTTGTGCAGCAATTGCGCCTTGCCTTTTTCAACGCAGCCCTTGCCGAAGCAGTATTCCGCCGCCTCGACCGAGGGCGCGATTTTCACCGTCGGCACCGTGTGCGCCAGCCGCCCGATGGTGGCGTGCAGCAGCTTTTGCTTTTGGCCGCCGTCCACCGAGGTGTTGCTGGAACGGTAAATGAGCCGTGTGGCGCCGCCGCGTTTGGCGGCGAGCAGCTCCAGCGCCGTGCCGGGCTTTACGGAAGAAACCAGCACCGCCTCATAGCCGTTGTCTTTGACGATTTTGGTCAAGGCGTTCAGGGAACCGAAAAAATCCTGTGACTTGGGCGGAATGCGATAGATCTTGCCGCCCAGCCTTTCGATTTCATCATCATAATAGCCGCGCTCGAACTTGTTTACGCAAAAATCCATCTGATAGTTCGTCCGGTCGAGCGCGCGGTATTGCTTCATCAAAAAGGTTTCCGCGCCGCCGGTGTCCATGCTGCTCATGCAGCACAGCAGCCTGCTGGGGGTCATGCCTTCACCGCCTCGCGCTCATTGTGCGTTTCGCCGTCCATTTCGCGGGTGAGAATGTGGATCACGTTGGACGCGCTGTAATGGGCGGCGCGTTCCAGACAGTTGGACTTGAGGGCGTTGAGCTTGTCCGGATGAAGCGCCAGATCGGTCAGGATGCGTTCCAGCCAGGCGTTGTCGCGCGTCGGGTAAAGGATGCCGTCCACTCCGTCGCGGATCACCTCGGGGTTGCAGCGCCAATCGGTCGCAATCACCGGCAGCCCCGCCGAAAACGCGCTGATGATCGCGCCGGCAAAGCCCTCGCCGTGGTAATAGGTCGGGAACAGCATGGCGTAATAGCTGCGCAGGATCGCGCTGGCGCTTTCTTCGCCCTGCACAAAGCCCTTGTAGGTGATGAAGGGCTCGAACCCGGCCTCACATTCTTTGAAGCGCTTTTCGTATTGCTTTTCGATGTTGCCGTAAATATCAAGGGTGTAAACGGTTTTGCCCATTTTTTTGTTGATGCGGCGCACCACTTCCACCGCGTCTTCCACGCCCTTGGCCTTTTCGATGCGGGAAAACGTGCAGAGCTTCAGGGGCAGCTCGGTTTGGGTCACCAGCTCTTCCGGCGCGAGAATGCGGCAGCTGCGAAAGTTCGGCAGCAAAATCACACGCTCAAAGCCGAGCTTGTCCAGCGCGTTTTTTAATTGATCGCCCTCCACGTAGATGATGTCAAGCCGGGCGAAGGCGCGGCGCAGCGAATCATCTTTTTTTAACCAATCCGCCAGCCAGCCGCCGATGGCAACGTAGTGCAGCCTGCGGTGTTCGCTGCGGTTGAGCGCGGCAAACAGGCGCGGGAACAGCTTGACGCCGTTGCGCCCCGGCAGCATAATGACGTTTTCGCATTGTTTGATGAGCCTGCGGCAGCCCAGCAGTGTGGCCGCGGGGTTCTTTTGCCAGCCGTGCGTATCCAAAACGGCGACCTGATCCTCGCCATATTCTTTTTTCAGTGCGTTCCAAACGGCCAGACTTTTGTCGGTCTGACCGTTCATCAGCTCTTTGCCGAACCCGAAGTGCGCGCAAATGCCGACCTTAACCATGAACGTCATCTCTCTCATTTTCAGTCACCGCTCGTGAACCGGCGGCTCATACGCCCCTATTATACAAAATCCGACCGCTTTTGTCAATTTGAAAAGCACCCCAAATTTTTGGGGTGCTTTTTGGCGGTGCTGCCGGAGCGGGAACAAGCAGAGGCAAAATCAGTCTGCTTTTCTTTGCGCCGTCCGGTGTGTTATCAAAGGGAGGAATAGTATTCTTCCAGCTTTCTGCGGGCGCTTTTATAATAAATTTCCAGGCTGCTGTCAAACTGGGTGCCCATTCCGCTGAGTATGATCCGATCCGCTTCCTCAAAGCTCATTTTTTCTTTATAGACCCGCTTGGAAACAAGCGCGTCGTAAACGTCTGCGATCGCCATGATCCGCGCCTCGAGCGGGATCTCGTCGCCCTTGAGCTGATCCGGATACCCCGAGCCGTCCACTCTTTCGTGATGGTACCGCGCCATGTTTACGGCGATTTGTTTGAAATCCGGGTCGTCGGCGTTCTGAATGACCTCCGCCACAATGCGGGAGCCTTCTTTCGCGTGGCTCTTCATCACTTCATATTCCTCGGGGGTGAAGCGGCCGGGTTTGCGCAGAATACTGTCGTCAACGGCGATTTTGCCCAGGTCGTGCATGGGGGCGGCCTCGATCACGTCGTCATAAAAGTCGTCGCTGATATCAAGGGTTTTATCCTTTTTCATTTCATCCACAAGGATCTTTACCACGTCGCTCGTTCTTTTGATGTGGCCGCCGGTGGAATTGTCCCGGCTTTCGACCATGGTCGCCATGCCGACGACAAGATTGTTTTGGATTTTGAAGATATGCTCTGTTTTGGCGGAAACTTCTTTTTCAAGCAGCGTTTCGTATTTCTTCATAAAGAAATAGTTGCTGATAAAGCCCGCGAGGGATACGGCGAACAGACCAAGCACAACAGACGTGCTCAAAAGAACGGTCGTGTTGAGCTGGTGGTTCAGCGAGGCGGCGTAGGCTTCTTCGCTCAGGGCAAGGATCTCGGGGGGTGCGGTGCCTTGATGGTATTCCTCCAGCGCCGTGATCGCCCGGTTGTTTGCCGAGGCTTCGATCTGATCCATCCAGACGATGCCCAAAAACAGCTCCAAAGAGATCAGCGCGATCCAGACTATGATCGCCTTGCCGAAATGGCGGGCATGATCCGTTGCAATAACGTGGTGGAAAAAGATCATGCCGAGAATGGCCCAGATGATAAACAGCAGGTAGGTCTCCGTGTTCACGGAACCGAAAATCGGCTCCGGAATGATCAGCACGGCGCCGAACAGGATCATGACAACAAGCACGATCAGCCCCGAAACGAAGTGCTTTTTGTCGTTGTTGCGCCGCGCGCTTTTCATGGCCGCCGCGGAAACAAAACCGTAGAGCAGGGTGGAAACGATCGTTGAAACGTCAACGATCCAGCTGATCGCCGAACGGCCGACAAAGGGAATGAACAGCGATACGGAAATGATGAACAGGATCGATTTTGCCGGAATGCCCTTTTTGTTGAGCGCGGCGAATTTTGGGGGGATGATCGAATTGCGGGATACAGCGCTCATCAGCCTGCTCAGCGCCCATACGTTGGCGATCAGGCTCGTGACAACGAGCGCCAGAAGCGAGAGGAACAGGATGAAAAGCCCCGCGTTGCCAAGAAAATGCCCCGCGGCGTAGAACGCGGGCAGCGCCTCGATGCCGCTTAAATTGTCAAGGTCATTGATGTAGGCAAGCCAGTTTTCGTATCTTGGCGGATAGGCCGTAACGGAGAGCAGCGTAATAAAAATGTATAAAGCGGTCGTAATGATAACAGAAGCGGTGAGGATCCTGAAAAGCTTGCTTTTGGGGAATTTGAATTCCCGGGAGGAGTGCGTCACGCTCTCAAAGCCGATAAAGGCCCATGGGGAAATAAACGTGATCTTCGTGATCTGGAGAAGCGGCGAGCTGTCGGGCAAAAAGGAGGGATCAAAGCCGACGGAGCCGGAGGAGTGCCGGATGATCGCCACAACAAAGCAAACGGTGATGCCCAGCGTGAACAGCGCGGAGAGGACGATCATCAGATAGGAAACGAAGCGTTTGCTGTTGACCAGAAGCAGGGCGGTGAGGCCGATCACGGCAAGGGTCAGCAGAATTTCACCCAGATAGACCTCGTAGCCGAAGAAGGTGTAGAGATAGACGAATCGGAAAACGTCGCCGAAAATATAGCGGGCAAAGAGGGGTACGGCCGTGGCGTTCGCCCAGAACATCGCAATGTAGAGCAGAAAGACAAACCATGAGATGAGAAAGGCGCGGTCGTAGCCGAAAATGGTTTTGGTGTAGGCGTAAACGCCGGTGCCGTTTGGATATTGATTGGCCAGATAATGATAGCTGCGGCACACCAGCAGCATGATCACCATGCCGATCAGAATGCCGATCGTGCTGCCGACAGGGCCGGCCTGTTTGAGATAAGTGTTGCTTGTAACAACCAGTGAACCCCAGCCCAGACTTGTCCCGATGGAGAACGCCACGATCATCAGCGGGGACAGGAAAGGCTGGAAGGTGTTGTTTTTTTGAGGAACGGACATTGCTTTGTTTCGCCTTCTCTCTGTTTACTGCATTCTATCATACCTCATTTTGATTCTCTTTTCAAGAGAATCAGGGTATAATCATGAACATTTTTTGAATCGGCGGATCGGTTTTTCAAAAAAAGCTTTACATAACCGAACAAATGTGCTATGATGCAGAAAGAACAAATGTTTGGTGGTGAAAACCGTGGCGGAACGCATCATTCTGCACTGCGATCTGAATAATTTTTTTGCTTCCGTCGAATGCCTCGGGCGGGAGGAGCTGAAGGGAAAGCCCGTTGCCGTGGGCGGCAGCGTGGAGCAGCGGCATGGCATTATCCTTGCCAAAAACGAAACGGCCAAAAAATACGGGGTCAAAACGGCGGAGGCGATCTGGCAGGCGGAGCAGAAATGCCCCGGGCTGATCGTTCTGCCGCCGCATTACGATCAATACGTGCGCTATTCCCGTCTGGTGCGCAGGATCTATGAGCAGTATACCGACCTGATCGAGCCGTTCGGCATTGACGAATGCTGGCTGGATGTGACAGGCAGCACAAAGCTGTTCGGCCCGGGCGAGCGGATCGCGGAACAGATTCGGCAAACCGTGAAAGCAAAAACGGGGCTGACCATCTCGGTGGGCGTGAGCTTTAACAAAATTTTCGCCAAGCTCGGCAGCGATTACAAAAAGCCGGACGCCGTGACCGTGTTCCGCCGGGAGGATATGGAGCGGCTGATCTGGCCGCTGCCGGCGCAGGAGATGCTCGGCGTGGGGGCTTCGACCCTGCGCAGCCTGCACCGCATCGGCATTTTCACCATCGGTGAGCTGGCCAAAACCGACCCACATATGCTGCGTCTGGTGCTGGGCAAGGGCGGCGAAACGCTCTGGCGCTTTGCTAACGGGCTGGATCTGTCGCCCGTGAGCCTGTCGGGCGAAGAGCCCGTGCCCAAAAGCGTCGGCCGCAGCACCACCACGCCGCAGGATATGCGCACGGCGGAGGATATCGCACTGACGCTGCTGTGGCTGAGCGAACGGGTGTCGCGCGAATTGCGGGCGAATCACGCGCTGGCTACGGTGGTGCAGGTGCATTTGCGCGATAACCGGCTGAACGTGACGGAGCACCAGCGCCGGCTGCAGCAGCCGGTGCGGCTGGCGGAGCTGCTGCGCAAAACCGGGCTTGCGCTGATCCTGGAAGCGTGGGACGGCGTAACGCCCCTGCGCTCCATCGGCATTCGCGCCGCCGGGCTGGTGCATGAGGATGAGAGCTTTCAGCTGTGCTTCGGCAGCGATTACGAACAGCTCGAACGCATGGAGCGGCTGGAGCGCGCCGTTGAACGCATGAAGGAAAAATACGGCAGGGACGCCATCCTGCGCTGCCGTCAGATCGCGGGCGGCAAGCCCGGACAGCACCTTGCATTTAAAGGAGTCGTCAACTGAAAACACCGATCAGGCGGGCACAGCCCGTTTGATCGGTGCTTTTTGATTATACTAAACCGTTTCTTCCCCGTTTCCGCCAAGGTCGATCTTTTCGCCCCGGAACGTCGGTTCCGGCTTGAAGACGCACCAGACAAAATCCTTCACTCTGGCCAACGCCTCGCGCACATTCCACGTTGTCTGCGCGGCAAACACATGCCCCGTCGCGATCACGCCGTCAGCCTGTATCCCGAACGCTTTGGCGTCGTACAGCGCCCGATAAAGATGATATTTCTGCGTCACGACAACGGCCTTTTTCACGCCGAAAATATCCCACGCGCGGTACATCGTCTCATAGGTGGAAAAGCCCGCGTGATCCAGAAAAATAACTTCCGAGGGCACGCCGCGATCCAGCGCGTACTGCCTCATCACGGACACTTCGTCATAGTCCGTTTGACCGTGGTCGCCGCTCATCAGCAGCTTCGGCGCAGCGCCGTTTTTATAAAGGGTCAGCGCCGCGTCCAGTCTGTCGGACAGAAGCGGCGTCGGCTGCTTGCCCCATACGCCGCAGCCGAGCACGATGATGCAGTCGTATTCGTTTTCGTTCAGGCGGTCTTCCG
>CADBPL010000065.1 GCA_902796535.1 Oscillospiraceae bacterium | reverse complement strand
GACCGACAGCGGGCGGATCGGGTCGTCCACTTCATAGGGCAGCTCCTTCGTGCCGTCGAACACGTAATCGGTGCTGATATACACAAACTTCACGTCCAGCCCGCGGCAGGCGTTTACCAGATTCTGGGTGCCGTTTACGTTCACCATGCGACAGACCTGCTCGTCCTCCTCCGCCTTGTCCACGGCGGTGTAGGCGGCGCAGTGGATCACCGCGTCGGGGCGGTGAGCGGCCACAAAGGCAGCCGTCTGCGCGGCGTTTGTCAAGTCAAATTCTGCCTTGTCGGCCGGGATCGCTGCGATATTCCGTTTTTTCAGCTCTTGGAGCACGTCAAAGCCGAGCTGACCGGCCGCGCCGGTAACCAGTACTTTCATTCTTTTTCCCTTTCAAAAAGCATGGGACGAACCGAAGCTCGCCCCGTGATTCAAAAAATAAAGTTGACGTCGCTGTTTTGAAACAGCGGCGCGGCGCTGTCTTTTTCGGAAAGGACGGGATCGTCAACGCCCCAGTCGATGCCGAATGCCGGATCGCGCCAGCAAATGCTGCGGTCGGCCGACGGCTCATAATAGTTATCGGCCTTGTAGAGCACTTCCACCTCGTCAGTCAGTGTCAGGAACCCGTGCAGAAAGCCGCGGGGAATGAAAAACTGGCGTTTGTTTTCGGCGGAAAGCTCCACCTTGACCCATTGGCAATAGGTGGGGGAACCGGCGCGCACGTCGACCGCCACGTCAAGGATGGCGCCCTTGGTGCAGGTGAGCAGCTTGGCCTGCGCGAACGGCTCGGTCTGGCAGTGCAGCCCGCGCAGAACGCCCTTTTTTTGCGAGTAAGAGCGGTTGTCCTGCACAAAGTCGGCCACGATGCCGAGGGCTTCATATTTGCGTTTGGAGTAGCTTTCGTAAAACCAGCCTCTGCTGTCGCCGTGCAGGAGCGGCTCGACGATCACGGCGCCCTCCAACGCGGTTTTTACGGCGGTCAACGCATCAGTTTTCGTCATAGCTTGTGTCTCCTTGCCCCCAGATCGGGCGTGACGTGAAGTTGCCGTAAAGGATTTTGCCGTCCGCCACGCGCTTGAGATGCTGGCCGTAAGGCGATTTTCCGTATTTTTCGACCGACTGCATCAGTTGATCCCGGGAGATCCAGCGGTTGTTGTAGGCGATTTCTTCCAAAGCGGAAATCTGAATGCCCTGCAGCTGTTCGATGCTGCGAATGAAGTTGGACGCTTCGTTCAGGTTGTCGACCGTGCCGGTGTCCAGCCAGGCGTAGCCGCGCCCCATGAGCTTGATATCCAGCTCGTTATTTTCCAGATAAATGCGGTTGATGTCGGTGATCTCAAGCTCGCCGCGGGCCGAGGGCTTGAGCGCTTTGGCGTATTCCACCACGCGGTTGTCGTAAAAATAAAGCCCGGTGACGGCGTAGTTGGATTTGGGTACGGCGGGTTTTTCTTCAATGGAAATGGGTTTGCCGTTTTTGTCAAATTCCACCACGCCGAAGGCGGACGGGTTTTCGACGTAATAACCGAAAATCGTGGCGCGTTTGTGGTTTTGCGCAGCGCCGCGCAAAACCGCGCCCAGACCGTTGCCGTAAAAAATATTGTCGCCGAGCACCATGGCGACCTCATCGTCACCAATGAATTCCTCGCCGATGAGAAAGGCCTGCGCCAGACCTTCCGGCTTGGGCTGCACGGCGTAGGAGAGCTTGAGGCCGAATTTGGAGCCGTCGCCCATCAGCGCCTCAAATTTGGGCGTGTCGGCAGGGGTGGAAATGATGAGGATCTCGCGAATCCCGGCAAGCATAAGCGTGGACAGGGGATAATATATCATCGGTTTGTCGTAAACAGGCAGGAGCTGTTTACTGGTCACCATTGTCAGCGGGTATAACCTTGTACCGGAACCGCCGGCCAGGACAATACCTTTCACTTGCTGTCACATCCTTTTGTAAAACTTGCATGAAAAAAAGGAAAAAGCAGTATAGCATTTTACACACTATACTACTTTTTCCGGGTTTCGTCAATCCATGTTGCCGTTCGTTAAAACATTTTTAAGAATTTGTCGGCTTATGCTTGTGGCTTTTGACGGTTCCTGACGCAGGTTTCCAGCTTGATGGCTTCGTAAACGTCGCTGTCAAACAATTCGCAAATTGCCTTGTACTGTTCGAGCGGCAGCGTTTCCAGCGTGCATTTTTCGCGGATGCACAGCGCGACCAGCTCGCCCGTGGCTTTGTATGCGTCGCGGAACGGCAGCCCCCTGCCCACCAGATAATCGGCGCAGTCGGTGGCGTTGATGAACCCTTCGGCGGCGGCTCTGCGCATATTTTCGGGGATCACGCGCATGGTCTCGATCATCGGATCCATGGCCGTCATGCACATTTTCACCGTGTCGATCGCGTCAAAGATCGCTTCCTTATCCTCCTGCATATCCTTATTATAGGCCAGCGGCAGCCCCTTCATCATGGTCAGCAGCGTCATCAGGTCGCCGAACACGCGGCCGGATTTGCCGCGGATCAATTCCGCCAGATCGGGGTTTTTCTTTTGCGGCATGATGCTCGAACCGGTGGAAAACGCGTCGTCCAGCTCCACAAATTTGAATTCCCACGAGCACCACAGAATGATCTCCTCGCACAATCGCGACAGGTGCACCATCAGAATCGACAGCGCGGCGGCGAGCTCCAGACAGAAATCGCGGTCGGATACCCCGTCGAGCGTGTTTTCCACCACGCCGTCAAAGCCCAGCAGCTGCGCGGTCATTTGGCGGTTGATGGGGTAGGTGGTACCCGCCAGCGCGCCGCTGCCCAGGGGCGAAACGTTCATGCGCGCCTTCGCGTCGCTCAGCCGCCCCATGTCGCGTTCGAGCATGCTCACATAGGCGGAGAGCTGCATGCAAAACGTGATCGGCTGCGCGCGCTGCAGGTGGGTGTAGCCGGGCATGATGGTGTTCTCATGCTCATGCGCCTTGTTGAAAATGGTGTCGGTCAGGTGGCGCAGCTGATCCATCACCTCGTCGCATTCCTTGCGCAGCGTCAGGCGAATATCGGTCGCCACCTGATCGTTGCGGCTGCGGCCGGTGTGCAGGCGCTTGCCGGCGTCGCCGATGCGGGCGGTGAGGGTCTGCTCTACAAAGGTGTGGATATCCTCCGCGTCCGGGTCGATGAGGAGGGCGCCGCTGAGAATGTCTTCTTTAATGCCCTTGAGGCCGTTGATGATTTTTTCACAGTCCTGTGCGCTGATAATGCCCTGTGCGCCGAGCATGGCGGCGTGGGCGACCGAGCCGTCAATATCCTCGCGGAACATACGGCTGTCAAATTTGATGGATGAATTGAAATCGTTGGTTCGTTTGTCGGCTTCTTTTGAAAACCTGCCTGCCCAAAGCTTCATGCCAAATCCTCCGTAAAAACACAGGCGGCACGCAGCCGCCCGTATGTATGATCATGTATTTTTATTTATTGCCGCGTTCGGCTTCGAGAATGGCGCGCACCTTGATCGGCAGACCGAACAGGTTGATGAACCCGGCGGAATCGGCCTGATTGTAGACTTCATCCGCGTCAAAGGTGGCGAAATCTTCGCTGTAAAGCGAATTCGGGGAGGTGACGCCTGCGTTGATGATATTGCCCTTGTAGAGCTTCAGGGTCACTTCGCCGTTGACGGCTTCCTGCGTTTTGTCCACAAAAGCGCTGATGGCTTCGCGCAGGGGGGTGTACCACTGGCCGAAATAGACCAGCTCGGCAAAGCGCAGGGCGACCTGCTCTTTGTAATGCTGGGTGTCGCGGTCGAGCGTGATGGTTTCCAGCACCTGATGCGCGTGGTAGAGGATGGCGCCGGCGGGGTTTTCATAAACGCCGCGGGATTTCATGCCGACCAGACGGTTTTCGACCAGATCGGCCAGACCGATGCCGTTGGCGCCGCCGATGTCGTTGAGCTTTTTGATCATTTCAACGCCGCTCATCTTCACACCGTCGAGCGCAACGGGCACGCCTTTTTCAAACGTGAGCTTGATGTAAGTGTCCTTGTCGGGCGCGTCTTCCGGCGCAACGCCCATTTCGAGGAAGCCGGGCTTGCGGTACTGCGGCTCGTTGGCGGGGTCCTCGAGGTCAAGCCCTTCGTGCGACAGATGCCACAGGTTCTTATCCTTGGAATAGTTGGTCTCGCGGTTGATTTTGAGCGGAATGTTGTGCGCTTCGGCGTATTCGATCTCTTCCTCACGGCTCTTGATGCTCCAGATGCGCCAGGGGGCGATGATCTGCATATCGGGCGCGAAGGCCTTGATGGCCAGCTCAAAGCGAACCTGATCGTTGCCCTTGCCGGTGCAGCCGTGGCAGATGGCGTCGGCGCCTTCGGCCTTGGCGATCTCCACAATGCGCTTGGCGATGACCGGGCGGGCGAAGGAGGTGCCGAGCAGATAATCTTTTTCATACACGGCGCCGGCCTTCAGCGTGGGGAATATGTATTCATTCACAAATTCGTCCTGCAAATCTTCGATATAGAGCTTGGACGCGCCGGTTTTGAGCGCTTTTTCTTCCAGCCCGTCCAGCTCGGTGCCCTGACCGACGTTGCCGGAAACCGCGATGACTTCGCAGTTGTTGAAGTTTTCTTTTAACCACGGGATGATGATGGACGTGTCCAGACCGCCGGAATAGGCGAGCACGACTTTTTTGATCTCTTTCATGTTATTACCTCTTTCTTCTCATTTTCTGTTTAACATTATACAGAGATTTTGCAAGAAGTCAAGGATATTCTGTATATTTATCCATACAAATTCCGCAGGGACCGACCTCTTGCTTTTGTGGATTTTACCGACCGGTCGAGCCGAAGCCGCCCGCGCCGCGGTCGGTTTCATCCAGCTCGTCCGCCTCGGCAACGGGCGCGAGGCTCACCGGCATGACCACCATCTGGGCGATGCGTTCGCCCGGCTCGATGGTGTAGGGCTCATCAAACTGGTTGATCACGCCCACGCAGATCTCGCCGCGGTAGTCGCTGTCCACCACGCCCACGCCGTTGAGCAGGCCGATGCCGTGCTTGATGGCCAGCCCGCTGCGGGCAAAGAGCATGGCGGCGTAGCCTTTTTCCACCTTCACGGCCAGGCCGGTAGGGATCAGGGCGTGCCCGCCCCCGGGCAGCGTGACCGGCCCGGTCAGGCAGGCTCTCAGGTCGAGCCCGGCGCTGCCGGCGGTCGCCCGCTGCGGCATGACGGCGGCGGGGTTGAGCTTTTTAAAAAGAATGTGTTCCATCAGAATATTTCCTTACTTGCGTTTTGTTCGAGGATCATTTTTTCAAATTCCTCGATCTTCATCGCGCCAAGGTCGCCGAAGCCGCGCTTGCGCACGGAAAGCGTGCCGTCCTCGATCTCTTTATCGCCCATGACCAGCATATAGGGGATCTTCTCCATCTGGGCTTCGCGGATCTTGTAGCCGGTCTTCTCACTGCGGTAATCGGCCGTGACGCGCAGGCCCAGCCTGCTCAGGCGGTCGACGATCTGCTGCGCCGCTTCGTGGTGACGGTCGGCAATGGGCAGCAGCCGCGCCTGTTCGGGGGCGAGCCACACCGGGAACGCGCCGGCGTATTTTTCGATCAGCAGGGCAAGGGTGCGTTCATAGCAGCCCAGCGAGGTGCGGTGAATAATATACGGGTTCTTCTTGCTGCCGTCCGCGTCGGTGTATTCCATGCCGAAGTTTTCGGCGAGCATCTGGTCGATCTGAAGGGTGATGAGGGTGTCCTCTTTGCCGTGCACGTTTTTGATCTGGATGTCGAGCTTCGGGCCGTAG
>CADBPL010000064.1 GCA_902796535.1 Oscillospiraceae bacterium | reverse complement strand
GACGTGGTCAAGGCCGTTGCTCTGGGCGCGGACGCCTGCTATATTGCCACGGCGGCGCTGCTGGCGTTGGGCTGCCATCTGTGCCGCACCTGCCAGAGCGGCAGGTGCAACTGGGGCATTGCGACCCAGCGCCCCGATCTGGTCAGGCGGCTCAACCCCGAGGTCGGCGCCGAACGGCTGGTGAATCTGATGAACGCCTGGCGGCACGAGATCATGGAGATCATGGGCGGCATGGGCGTCAATTCCATTGAAGCGCTGCGCGGCAACCGCCTGATGCTGCGCGGGGTGGGACTCAACGAAAAAGAACTGGAGCTCCTCGGGATCTCTCACGCGGGGGAATAAAATATGAAACGAGTTTATGTGAATGAGGAATGGTGCCTCGGGTGCCATTTGTGTGAATACAACTGCGCCTTTGCCAATTCCGGCAAAAAGGATATGGCGTTTGCCCTGAAGGATAAAGCCATTTTCCCGCGGATTCACGTGGAGGAGGGCGAAAAGATCTGCTTTGCCGTATCCTGCCGCCACTGCACCGATCCGCTCTGCGTCAAAAGCTGCATCGCCGGAGCCATCACAAAATCGGACGGCGTGGTCAAGATCGACCGCGCCAAATGCGTCGGCTGCCTGACCTGTGTGCTGGTCTGCCCCTATGGGGCGCTCGCGCCGGGTGAAAACGGCACGATGCAAAAATGCGAATTGTGCCTGGAAAACAGCTGCGGCGCGCCGGCGTGCGTGACGGGCTGCCCGAACCGGGCGATCGTTTATGAAGAAAGGGGCGATGCGGAATGAAGCGTTATGTGATCGTCGGCAACGGCCACGCTGCCGTCGGCTGCATCGAGGGCATCCGTTCGGCGGACAAAACCGGCGAGATCACCGTGGTCTCAAAAGAGCCCTACCCGGTTTACAGCCGCCCGCTGATCTCCTATTATCTGGAGGGGAAAACCGACCTTGAGCGGATGAAATACCGCAGCGGCTCGTTTTACGAAGACAACGGCTGCTGCGTGCGCTACGGCGTGAGCGCCGCGGCCATTGAGCCGAACGAAAAAACCGTGACGATGGATAACGGCGAACCGCTCGTTTATGACGCGCTGTGCGTTGCGGCGGGATCGAGCCCGTTCGTGCCGCCGTTCGAGGGGCTGGAAACGGTGGAAAAGAAGTTCAGCTTTATGACGCTGGACGATGCGCTTGCGCTTGAAAAAGAACTCACCGCAAAGGCGCGCGTTCTCATCGTCGGCGCGGGGCTGATCGGCTTGAAATGCGCGGAGGGCATCCGGGATCGGGTCGGGCACGTCACCGTGTGCGATCTGGCCGACCGCGTGCTGTCGAGCATTTTAGACGCCGACTGCGCCGCCGTTGTGCAAAAGCATCTGGAAGAAAACGGCGTTGCATTTTTGCTTTCCGACACCGCCGTTCGCTTTGACCGGAACAGGGCCGTTATGAAAAGCGGCAAAACCGTTGCTTTTGATCTTCTGGTGCTCGCCGTGGGCGTGCGGGCGAATACGGCGCTGGTCAAAAACGCCGGCGGCGCGGTCAACCGCGGCATTATCGTGAACGAGCAAATGGCGACCGACCTGCCCGCCGTCTGGGCGGCGGGGGACTGCGCCGAAGGGTTCGACGCGGCTCTGGGCGCGAACCGTGTGCTCGCCATTCTGCCGAACGCCTACCTGCAGGGCTATACCGCAGGGGTCAACATGGCGGGCGGCAGCGCGGTGTTTGACAATGCCATTCCGATGAATTCCATCGGTTTTTTCGGGCTTCACATGATGACCGCCGGTTGTTACGACGGCGATATGACCGAGGAAAGATCGGACGGTGCGGTGAAAAGGTTCTTTGTCAAAAACGGCGTTCTCAACGGGTTCATTCTTTTGGGGGCGACCGACCGCGCCGGGATTTACACGGCGCTCATCCGCGACAAAACGCCGCTGGATACCATTGATTTCGACCTGACCAAAAAAGCGGCGTCCAATCTGATCTTTTCCCGGGAAACCCGTAGAAAAAGATTCGGAGGTGTGGTATAATGAAGGAAATAAAAGCAGACGGACTGACGTTCCGCGCCATCAACGACGCCATCCGAACGGCCGGGCAGGACGTGACGCTCACGGGCTGCTGCGGCCAGCGGTTCATCGCGGCGGGAATGTCCGCCGTGTCGGTCACCGTCAAGGGCGTGCCGGGCAACGCGTTGGGCGCATACCTCAACGGCGCGTCGATCACCGTTCTGGGCAACGCGCAGGACGCGGTGGGCGACACCATGAACGACGGCACGATCGTGGTGCACGGCAGCATCGGCGACGCTGCCGGGTACGCCATGCGCGGCGGACGCATTTTTGTGAAGGGCAGCGCCGGTTACCGCGCCGGCATCCATATGAAAGCCTATCAGGATAAGGCGCCGCTCATGGTCATCGGCGGCTGCGCCGGCAGCTTTCTGGGCGAATATCAGGCCGGCGGCGTGATCGTCGTGCTGGGGCTGGGCGGCGGAAGGATCGTCAGCAATTTCCCCTGCACGGGGATGCACGGCGGCAAAATGATCCTTCGGTCCGACTGTCGGGATATCGTCTTCCCGGATCAGGTGTCGGCCAGACCCGCGTCGCCCGAAGAATTGGACGAGATCGGACAATACGCGGCGGAATACTGCCGCCTGTTCGGGGGCGACGTGCAGGCGGTGATGGCTTCGCCCTTCACCGTCATCACACCGGACAACAGCAATCCGTACCAGCGGTTATATGTGGCAAACTGAAAACGCAGGAAAGCAGGAGTGATTATGAAGTATTCCAAAGAAGAGGTCATGCAATACGTTGCCGAGGAGGACGTTAAATTCATCCGCCTTGCGTTTTGCGACGTGTTCGGCAAACAGAAGAATATCTCCATCATGCCGGAGGAATTGCCGCGCGCGTTTGAGCACGGCATCGCCTTCGACGCGTCCGCTATCGCCGGATTCGGCGGTGAGACCCACTCCGACCTCTTCCTTCACCCCGAACCCGAAACGCTCACCTGGCTGCCCTGGCGGCCGGAACACGGCAAGGTCGTGCGCATGTTCTGTTCCATTCGCCGGCCGGACGGCACGCCCTTTGCGTGCGACACCCGCAGCCTGCTCAAAAAAGCCGTGGCAGACGCGGCGGCGGCCGGGCTGACCTTTTATTTCGGCGCAGAGCAGGAATTCTATCTGTTTGAGCTGGATGAGCGGAATATGCCCACCAAAACACCCTATGACAATGCTGGTTACATGGATATTGCACCGGAAGACAAGGGTGAGAACGTGCGGCGAGAAATCTGCCTGATGCTTGAGCAAATGGGGATCCGGCCGGAAAGCTCCCACCACGAGGAGGGGCCCGGCCAGAACGCGATCGACTTTCGCTATGCCGAGGCGCTCACCGCCGCCGATCAGGCGCTCACCTTCCAGACCGTGGTCAAAACGGTGGCGCGCCGCAGCGGGCTGGCCGCCGATTTTTCGCCCAAGCCGCTCCCTGGCGCGCCGGGTAACGGGTTTCATATCAACTGCTCCGTCAAACCCGAAACGTCGCCGGTTCGGCTGCGCCGCATGATCGCGGGCGTGCTCGACAAGGCCGTCCCGTCCACGCTGTTTTTCAACCCGTCCGACGATTCATACAAAAGGCTCGGGCAGATGAAAGCGCCGCGCTACGTTTCGTGGTCGGCCGAAAACCGCTCGCAGCTCATCCGCATTCCCGCCGCCGCGGGCGAATACCGCCGCGCCGAGCTGCGTTCCCCCGACCCCACGGCGAACCCGTATATTGCGTTTGCCCTCATCATCTGGGCGGGGCTTGACGGGCTGGCGGCCGGAACCGAGCTGCCCGCGCCGCTGGATGTGAACCTGTTCAGCGCCGGGGCGGATGTGGTTGCGCCGCTGCAAAAGCTGCCGTCAGACCGGGAACAGGCGAAGGCTGCGGCCGCAGCCGATGCGTTTATCCGGGCGCATATCCCGGCGGATATTCTGAAGATTTACCTGAAGTGATCCCGGATCAGCTTGAAGGAAGGAGGGGTGAGGGTTGAGCCTGAAGGAACGGGTCTACAGCGTTCTGGTTGTTTCGGCGTCGGCAAAATTCAATCAGGCTCTGCCTGAGTTTTTCCCTGTTTCCACGTTTTCTCCCGTCAGCACCGTCAACGACGTCAGCACCGCCAAGCGTGCTGTTTCCGAGCGGGACTTTGATTTTATCATCATCAATTCGCCCCTGCCGGATGACGCTGGTCTGCGCTTTGCCGTGGATGCGGTCACCTCTTACCAGACGGTGGTGCTCTTTCTGACGCGGGCGGAGCAATACCCCGACGCCTACGACAAGCTCGCCGAGCACGGCGTGTTCCTGATGAACAAGCCGCTTTCCAGAGCCATGTTCCAGCTGGCGGCCGGGTGGCTCGTCAGCGCGCGCGAACGCATCCGAAAGACCGAGAAAAAGACGCTCTCGATCGAAGAAAAAATGGCGGAGATCCGTCTGGTCAACCGCGCCAAATGGCTGCTCATCAGCGAGGTGAAAATGACCGAGCCGGACGCGCACCGTTACATCGAAAAGCAGGCGATGGATCGCTGCCTGCCCCGCCGACAGGTGGCGGAAGAGATTATTAAAACATACGGTTGATTTTCGGAAATATATTTGGTACAATACAGGAAAAAAGGAGAATGATGACGATGACCAGAATCGTTTCTTTCGTGATGGCGCTTCTCATGTACTTTTTCCCTGCGCTGAATCTTTCCGGGATCACCGTTGACAAAACCAACTGGAAGACCGATTACGATTATGTTTACTGCCACGGCCTGAACGGCTGGGGGAGCTACGACCTGCAAAACACCGTGCTGCCCTATTGGGGGATGCTCGGCGGCGATATGATCAAAAACCTCAATTCGCTCGGCTACAAATGCCATTCCGCCTCGGTCAACCCGGACGGCAGCGCGTGGGACAGAGCGTGTGAGCTTTACGCGCAGCTGACGGGCACGCGGGTCGATTACGGCAAGGCGCACAGCGAAAAATACGGCCACGACCGTTACGGAACGGATTTTTCCAAAAAACCGCTCCTCACCGCGTGGAGCAGCGAACACAAGATCAACCTGCTGGGCCATTCCTTCGGCGGCGCGACGATCCGCCTGATGGCCGGCCTGATGGCCAACGGCGACAGGGAGGAGCAGGCCGCAACGGCGGCCGACGATCTTTCGCCGCTGTTCACCGGCGGAAAGGCTGACTGGATCTACAGCATCACCACGCTGGCCGCTCCCACCAACGGCACCACGGCTTACGGCTTTGACGACCCGGAGCGGCTGAAAAACCACGATACGGCCGCTTATGATATGCATATCGACTGTGCCCTCGCGCTGAACGAACGGATCCCGACGGAGGACTGCACCTATTATTTTGCCATTCCCTGCTCTGCAACGGTTCAAAAGGAGAACGGCGAATGGGCGTTTGACAAGAGCGTCCACGTTGAAATCTCCTGCATGGCGACCGGGGAAAGAATGATGAACCTCACAGGCACCACGCCGGGCGGCTATGTGGTGGATGAAACGTGGCTGGAAAACGACGGAATGGTGAACACCGTGTCGGCCGGCGCGCCGTTCAACGCGCCTTCTCAGTCGCTCGACAAAGCGAACATTACCCCCGGCATATGGAATGTTGCCGAGGTCTATCGGGGCGATCATATGGCGTTTTGCGGCGATCTGTTCCGTCCGAACAACATCCGCCCGTTTTTTGCCGCATGGATGAATATGATCAACGAAATCTGAATCAGAAACGCAGGAGCTGTTGCATTCCCTGAAGCAGCAGCTCCTTTTTTGCCCTCTGATGCAAGGCCGTTTTTTTCTTTTTGTTGAATCTGCGTCCAAAATCTGGTATAATAGTTCCGACATGACAGGGAAGGGGAGAGCCTGATGAAATTCGGCTGGATCAACGCATTCGGCGCGGGGCTCGTGCTCCTGATGCTGATCCCCAACATCGTTTATGCGCTGCGCAGCAGGGGCGAACAAAACCGCTGCGCGAACGCCTTCATGAACGTCATCGAGCAGCTTGGCCGTTACGGCTGCATTGTTCTGATGTGGCTTCCGTTTCCGGTTTGGGAATTCGGCTTTGCGCGCGTCGGGGCGATGCTGCTTTATCTGCTCGGCAACGGGGCGCTGCTGACCGCTTACCTGCTCGTGTTTTTCTTTTATATGAAGCAGAAGAGCCGACGCCGCGCACTGATTCTGGCGGTTCTTCCCGCCTGCATTTTTCTGCTCAGCGGGCTGCTGCTGCGCCACTGGCTGCTGGTCGGCTTTGCGGCGCTGTTCGCCGTCGGCCATTGCTATGTTACGTTACAAAACCGGGGAGATGCTTATGAATAAAATGTTGATCGCCACCGATTATGACGGAACGCTGAACCGAAACGGCTGCGTTGCCGAAGACACGAGAAGCGCCATTGACCAATGGCGCGAGGCCGGCGGATACTTCGGCATTGTCACGGGGCGTTCTGCCGATTTTTACGACCTTGCCGTGGAGCAGGGGCTGCCGTTTGATTATCTGATCCTCTGCAACGGCTCGCTCGTGCTCGCGCAGGACAAAACCGTTTTGTTCGAGTCGCTCATCCCGCCCGAAACCTTCGCCGCCCTTGAAGATGCCATGGCGGGCTATGCCGACGTGATCGGTTACTCAAAGTGCGGCGAATCGCGGCAGCACTATTACGCCGTTTTCCCCGATCAGGAGCGGGCGCTGCAGGTGCGGGAGGAGCTGCTGCCCGCCTTTGGCGACAAGGTCAGCATTTTTGTCAACGGCCAGCACATCAATATCGGCAACCGCGGCACCGGCAAGGCGGAAGGGGTGGCGTTCATCCTGCGGCATTACGGCCTTCCCCCTGATTCAGCCGCCGCCGTGGGGGACGATTACAACGATCTGGATATGATCCTTGCCCACAACGGCTGGGCGGTGGCGAGCGGAAGGCCGCAGGTGGTCTCGGCCGCGCCGCACGTCTGCCGGGATGTGGGCGAGCTGATCCGAACCTTACTTTCAAACCGGGAGGAACCGTTATGTTAAATCAGGAGATCAACATCCGCGATCCGTTTATCCTTGTTGAAAACGGCAGATATTATATGT
>CADBPL010000063.1 GCA_902796535.1 Oscillospiraceae bacterium | reverse complement strand
GACCGCCCCAGCGAACCGACCTGCTCAAATCCGCCGTAGGGCGAGAGCGCCACGGTGATCGCGCCCTGCGCCGCCTGCCGCCGCAGTTCGGCGGTGCTTTCGTTGGATTCCCACAGCACGGGAACCGTTTGCTCGTTCACGGTCAGGATCATGGTTTTCTCCGTTTCTTCCGCCGCAGCGGTCGTTTCGGGTTTCGCCGGTTCGGTCACGGTCGGATTGCTCGTCTGTTCCGGTTCGGCTGTTTCGGCTGCGATCGGTTCCGTCGCCTGCGCGGGTTCGACCGGTTCGGCGCCGCAGGCGGCAAACAGCAGCAGACCCAAAAGCGCGATCAGGGCGATCGCCGCTCGCCTCATAACGCGGCCCCCAGATCATAGGCCTGTTTCAGCGCGTCCGCTTCGTGCTTCGCGCTGTTGGCGGCACCGACCCCGCCGCAGGACGCAAGCCCGCCGAATTCGGCTTTGGGGAAACAGTCGATCCAGCCCTGCAGGCCGCTGACCGCTTTTTCAAACACCTCGTCGCCCTCCTCCGCCGCCGTGGCGAGCAGGAAGATCCTGCGGAATTTGTAATCGGACGGATACAGCGGATTGAGCCGGTCGAGCAGCGTTTTCATCTGACCGCTCATTTCATAATAATAGATCGGCGTGGCGAACACCAGCACGTCGGCGTTCTTCACCTTGTCGCAAAGCTCGGTCACGTCGTCCTTCCACACGCATTTCTGCGTTTTCTGGCAGACGAGGCAGCCCACGCAATAGCCCATCTTTTTGCCCTTCAGGCTCACGAATTCAACCTCATGGCCGGCGGCCTTCGCCCCGGCTTCACATTCTCTGGCCAGCGCTTCGGAATTGCTGCCCACGCGCAGGCTCGTGGAAATGATCAATACTTTACTCATGTCGTTTGCTCCTTTCCCATTCTTCTCTGGTCAATCGGGTGATGTGCTCCGTGCGCACGTCGCCCATCAGCGCCCAATAAACGTTCCGGTTCGTATGGTGATAAACAAAGCCGCATTTTTCCTGCACACGTCTGGATTTTTCGTTGCCGTCAAAATAACCGCACCACAGCGTCGTCAGCCCCAGATCGTGAAACGCATGGCGGGTCAGTTCCCGAACTGCTTCGGGGATGAGCCCCATGCCCCAAAACGGCGCGCCGATCCAGTAGCCGATCTCGCCCTCGCTTTCGGGCAGGTCAAGGTTGCTGCGGCCGCCGCTCATCAGCCCGACGCTGCCGATCGCCCGGTCATCCTCTTTCAGGCAGACGGCGTAGGTTTCGGGCGCGGATAAAACGGTGCGGATGATCTCGCGGCTGTTTTCCACGCTCGTGTGCGGCGGCCAGCCGGCAGCGGGGCCGACGGCCGGGTCTTTGGCATATTCAAACAGGCTCGGCGCATCCTCTTCCCGCCACGGGCGCAGGATAAGCCGCCCGGTTTTTAACGGATCCATGGGCGATCACCTCCTGAGCACCATTCAGGTGCTGTCTGAATTATAGCATAGAATCAGGGCGTTGACAATGGTTCGCTGGCGTGTTATGGTAAACACAGCGAAAAGGAGGCTTCGTCATGCAAAAAGTTATCAGCGTTCTGCTTGTGTTCGTTTCGTTTTTTACGGCGCACTTCGCCCAGATCGAAATCAGATCCAACCCCGAAAAATACAACCTCATCGACCCGGACACAGCCGCCCTGCCTTCCCCGGTGGAACAGCCGGTCAGGGATGATTTCGTGCAGCTCAGCGAGGTGAAGATGCACTATCTGGTCTACGGCAACGGTGCGCCGCTCATTCTCATTCACGGCAACGGCGGCAGCGCCGATTCGCTCAAAAGCCTTGCGCAGCTGCTGGCCAATCACTATGCCGTTTACGTTATCGAAAGCCGCTGCCACGGGCAGAGCAGCGACCCCGGTGTGATCACCTATGAGCTTATGGCCAGGGACGTGGTTGAATTTGCGCAGGCGCTCGGGCTGGAAAAGCCCCTGCTCATGGGGCACAGCGACGGCGGCATGGTCACGCTCGCTGCGGCCGCGAATTACCCCGATTTTCCCGGCGCGATCATCTCCTGCGGCTCCAATTCAAAGCCCTCGGGCTTCTGGCCGTATTTCCCGGCAGGCGTTTTCATCAAGAATCTGTTTCAGCACGACAAGCTCAACGATCTGATGCTGTATGAGCCGGATTTCACGGCGGAATACCTCGGGCGCATCACCTGCCCGGCGTACATCGTGTGCGGCGAATACGACATTATGAAGCTGACCGACCATGTGTTTATTCACAACAGCGTGCCCGGCAGCGACTTTTGTGTGGTCAAGGGCGCGGATCACGGCAATTATATGCGTGACGGCCGCGCTTATGTGCTGGCCATGGACTGGCTGACGGAGAAGGGACTATGATTTGCTTTTCCGCACTGATTATGGTATAATACTTAATATTCTGTCAAGGAGGATATGAAATGAAAATCACCAACGACATTACCTACATCGGCGTGAACGACCATGAGATCGACCTGTTTGAGGGGCAGTACGACGTGCCCAACGGCATGGCGTACAATTCCTATCTGATCACCGATGAAAAAATCGCCGTGATGGACACGGTCGACCAGCGCTTCACTCACGAATGGCTGGATAATCTCGACAAAGCGCTCGACGGCAGAAAGCCCGATTACCTGATCGTGCAGCACATGGAACCCGATCATTCCGCCAACATCGTCAATTTCATGAAGAATTTCCCCGGCGCCGTCGTCGTTTCTTCCGTCAAGGCGTTTGCCATGATGAAAAACTTTTTCGGCACGGAGTTTGAAGACCGGCGCATCGTCGTGGGCGAAGGCGACACGCTGAAGCTGGGCAAGCACACGCTCACCTTTGTCACCGCGCCCATGGTGCACTGGCCGGAGGTTATTGTGACCTATGACGACGTGGACAAGGTGCTGTTCTCGGCCGACGGGTTCGGCAAGTTCGGCGCGCTGGACGTGGAGGAGGACTGGGCGTGCGAAGCGAGGCGCTATTATGTGGGCATCGTGGGCAAATACGGCGCGCAGGTGCAGGCTCTGCTCAAAAAGGCCGCCGCGCTCGATATTGAAAAAATCTGCCCGCTGCACGGCCCCGTGCTGACCGAGGACCTCGGCTATTACCTCAACCTTTACAACATCTGGTCGTCCTACGGCGTGGAGACTGACGGCATCCTCATCTGCTACACCTCGGTTTACGGCCACACCAAAAAGGCGGTGGAGCTGCTGGCCGACAAACTCAAAAGCAAGGGCTGCCCGAAGGTGGTCGTCAACGACCTTGCGCGCTGCGATATGGCGGAAGCCGTGGAGGATGCGTTCCGCTACGGCCGCATCGTGCTCGCCACCACCACGTATAACGCCGAAATCTTCCCGTTCATGCGTGAATTCATCCACCACCTGACCGAACGCGGGTTCAAAAACAAAACGATCGGCATGATCGAAAACGGCTCGTGGGCGCCCATGGCGATCAAGACCATGATGAAAATGCTCGAGCCCTGCAAGAACATCACCTACACCGAAAACAACGTCAGGATCCATTCCGCGCTCAACGAAACCAGCACCGCGCAGATCGAAGCGATGGCGGACGAATTGTGCAAAGACTATCTGGCCATGCAGGAAGAGACCGCCAACAAAAACGATCTGACCGCTCTGTTCAACATCGGCTACGGGCTGTACGTTGTGACCTCGAACGACGGCAAAAAAGACAACGGCCTGATCGTGAACACCGTGTCGCAGGTGACCAGCTCGCCCAACCGCGTGGCGGTTTGCATCAACAAGCAAAACTATTCCCATCACGTTATCAAACAGACGGGCAAAATGAACATCAACTGCCTGTCGGTCGAAGCGCCGTTCAGCGTGTTTGAAAGCTTCGGCTTCCGCAGCGGCCGCAATGCGGATAAATTTGCCGGCTACGAGCCGCTGCGCAGCGACAACGGGCTGGTGTTCCTGCCGCATTACACCAACTCGTTCCTGTCGCTGAAGGTGGAACAGTACGTTGACCTCGACACCCACGGTATGTTCATTTGCGAAGTGACCGAGGCCAGAGTGCTTTCCGATAAGGAAACCATGACCTACACCTACTACCAGAACAACGTCAAGCCCAGGCCGCAGACCGAGGGCAAAAAAGGTTTTGTGTGCAAAATTTGCGGCTACGTTTATGAAGGAGACGAATTGCCGGAGGACTTTGTCTGCCCGCTGTGCAAGCACGGCCCCGCCGATTTTGAACCGATCGCCTGAGCGTAAAACCGGAAAGAGATGCGTCGTAATGAAAAAAACCAAACGAAACGGCAACATTGAGTTATTACGTTTTTTGTTCAGTATTCTGATCGTGTTCCATCATTTTGACGAAGGTGTATTTCACGGAAAACTGTTTACCGCCGGTTATTTGGGCGTTGAATTTTTCTTTATCGTCACCGGCATTTTTCTTGGCAAAAAGCTGAAAGCCGGCAAAGAAACGAACCGCGCGGGATCCTTTGGCGCAGCGGCGAAAGAGGGCGCGCATTATGTTTGGAAAAGGATCGGGAGCATCTACGCGTATTTTTTGCTCGCTTCGCTCATCGGCTTCGCCGCTGAGCTCTTTGCAGGGATCGTCCATGTGACCGACGTGTTCAGCTTTGCCGGCGATTTTGGGTTCGTTCAACTGCTGGGGCTTCCCTGCCTGTCGGCAACCGGCACGATGTGGTATCTGTGCGCCTTGTTTTTTGCGCTGCTTCTGCTTTACCCGTTTGCGCGCCAATACTACGACGCCTTTGTCTATTGCTTTGCCATGCTTTTTCCGCCGTTTATCCTTGGCCTGATCGTTCGGATGAACGGAAACCTCGTTGCCACCACGGAAAGCTTGTTCGGCGTTTTCAACCTCGGCATTCTGCGCGCGATCGCCATGATCAGCATCGGGCTGGTCGTCAACGAGCTGTCCGATCGGGTGAAATCATGGCCGGTCAACCGTTTAAACCGGTTTGTCTTCACGGCCTGTGAACTGGGCTTCTATCCCGTGCTTTTTGCCTATCTGATTTTTGTTACAAGCGGCAAATTCGACTATCTGGCCGTTGTGCTTATGGCGTTTTTGCTGATTGTTACGATGAGCGAAAAAAGCCGGTTGTACGGCAAGCTGGACGGAAAGCTCACTGCCTTCTGCGGCAAATCGAGCATGATGCTGTTTTTGTGCCATTTTTTCTGGGTGAAGCATATTCGCTTCCTTGCCGGGTTCCTGCCGGATATCGTGCCGAAGGGTGTGGTAACGAACGTGATCCTCGGCTTTGCGCTCACCTTCGCCTCCAGTGTTCTGGTCTATTTTGGCGGCGGCTTGTTACGGATTCTGTTCCAAAAAGCCAAAACGGTTTTACTCGCTCCGCCGAAAAAAGAAG